>JAGODN010000056.1 GCA_017998195.1 Desulfobulbus sp.
CCAGGCCGAGGCGGCGCGCTGCCTCAACTGCGACGTGCAGACCGTGTTCCGCGCGGCCGAGTGCATCGAGTGCGACGCCTGCGCCGACGCCTGCCCGGAGAGCTGCATCAGTTTTGTCGACAACGGCAGCGAAGAGGAGTTGCGCACGCGCCTGCGCGCCCCGGCCAGGAACCTCGGCCAGAGCCTCTACGTCAGCCCGCCGCTGGGCACCGGCCGGGTGATGGTCAAGGACGAGAACCTCTGCCTGCACTGCGGCGTGTGCAGCGAGCGGTGCCCGACCTCGGCCTGGGAGATGCAGAAATTCCTCTACCACTCAGCACAGGCGGGACAGGTATGAAGCAACTGGCAGCGGTCAACGATTTTGTCATCCGGTTCGCCAACGTCAACGGCTCGGGTTCGGCCAGCGCCAACAATCTGTTCGCCAAGGCGGTGTTTCGCATGGGCGTGCCGGTCAGCCCGAAGAACATCTTCCCCTCGAACATCCAGGGGCTGCCCACCTGGTACGAGGTGCGGGTGAACGAGGCCGGCCACGTCGGCCGGCGCGGCGGCTACGACCTGGTGGTGGCGGTCAACGGCCAGACCCTGCGCCAGGACTACGACGGTCTCGAGCCGGGCGGCTATTTCCTCTACGACTCCTCCCGGCCCCTGCCCGAGGACTTCCAGCGGGACGACCTCACCCTCATCCCCATCCCGCTCACCCACCTGGTCAACGAAGCGGTGGCCAACGTGCGCATGCGGCCGCTGCTCAAGAACATCCTCTACGTCGGCGCCCTGGCCGCGCTCTTCGACATGGAACTGGCGGTGCTCGCCGACAGCCTGCGCCGCCAGTTCGAAAAGAACCCCAGGCTGGCCGAGCCCAACATCCACGCCCTGGAGATCGGCCACGCCTACGCCCGCGGCCACTTCCCGGACACCTGCCGGCTCAAGGTACGGCAGAGCGACCGGGTGGGCGACGCCGTCATCATGGACGGCAACACCGCCGCCGCGCTCGGCGCCCTGTACGGCGGCGCCACCGTGGTCGGCTGGTACCCGATCACCCCGTCCACCTCGATCATCGAGGCCTTCGGTCACTACGCCGGGAAATACCGGGTGGAGGCGGATACCGGCCGGATGCGGGTGGCCATCGTCCAGGCCGAGGACGAACTGGCGGCCATCGGCATCGTCATCGGCGCCTCGTGGAACGGGGCGCGGGCCTTCACCGCCACCTCGGGCGCGGGCGTGTCGCTCATGACCGAGTTCCTCGGTCTCGCCTACTTCGCCGAGGTGCCGGTGGTGCTCGTCGACGTGCAGCGGGTGGGGCCGTCCACCGGCATGCCCACCCGCACCCAGCAGTCGGACCTGCTCGCCTGCGCCTGGGCCTCCCACGGCGACACCAAACACCCGCTGCTCCTGCCCTGCGACCCGCGCGAGTGCTTTGACATGACCGCCCAGGCCTTTGACCTGGCGGAGCGGCTGCAGACGCCGGTGATCGTCATGAGCGACCTGGACCTGGGCATGAACGACCACTTCGGCCCGCCGCTCGCCTGGGATCCGGCCCGGCGCCACGACCGCGGCAAGGTGCTCGACGCCGACCAGCTGGAGCAGCTGACCGCCACCTGGGGCCGCTACCTGGACACCGACGGCGACGGCATCGGCAGCCGCACCCTGCCCGGCACCCACCCGCAGCGGGGCGTGTACTTCACCCGCGGCACCTCCCACGACGAATACTCGGCCTACACCGAGGACAGCAATGCCTACCTGCGCACCATGGAGCGGCTGGCGCGCAAGTGGCAGACCGCGCGCAGCCTCGTGCCCGGGCCGCGCCTCCGCGCCTCCGGCCCGCCCGCCCGGCTGGGCGCCATCTTCTTCGGCTCGACCACGCCCGCGGCCTACGAGGCCCTGGAGGAGCTGGCCCGGCGCGGCCTGGTTATGGACACCCTGCGGCTGCGCGCATTCCCTTTCCCGGCCGAGGTGTTCGACTTCATCAACCGGCGCGAACTGGTGTTCGTCATCGAGCAGAACCGCGACGGCCAGATGCGCACCCTGCTCATCAGCGAGGGCGACCTGGCGCCGGACCGCCTGGTCAGTATCACCAGTTACGACGGCCTGCCCGTGGCCAGCCGCTTCCTGGTCCAGGCCCTGGAGTCGGCCCTGGCGGAACGCGGCGTGTCCGTTCCCCCGGCCGCCCCCGGCCAAGGAGAAACGCCATGACCTTCCAGCGCCCGACCTTCCGCCACCCGGAACTGCCGCCGAACGCGGCCGGCTACACCCGCCGCGACTACGAGGGCGGCCTCTCCACCCTGTGTGCCGGCTGCGGCCACGACTCGATCTGCAACGCCATCATCCAGGCCTGCTTCGAACTGGCCCTGGAGCCGCACCGCATCGTCAAGCTCTCCGGCATCGGCTGCTCGTCCAAGACGCCGGCCTACTTCCTCAACCGCGCCCACGGCTTCAACACCGTGCACGGCCGCATGCCCTCCATCGCCACCGGCGCCAACATGGCCAACCGCGACCTCATCTACCTGGGCGTGTCCGGCGACGGCGACACCGCCTCCATCGGCATGGGCCAGTTCGTGCACGCGGTGCGGCGCAACCTGGACATGCTCTACATCGTCATGAACAACGGCTGTTACGGCCTGACCAAGGGCCAGTACTCGGCCACCGCGGACAAGGGGTCGCGCGGCAAGAAGGGCGGGGTCAACCCGCTCGAGTCCATCGACCTGTGCGAGCTGGCCATCCAGCTGGGCGCGGGGTTCGTGGCCCGCAGCTTCGCCGGCGACAAGCGCCAGCTGGTGCCCCTGATCAAAGCCGGGCTGTCGCACCGGGGGCTGTCGTTCATCGACGTGATCTCGCCCTGCGTCACCTTCAACAACAACCCGGAGTCGACCAAGAGCTACCACTGGGTGCGCGAGCACAGCGAGGCCACCGGCACGGTGGACTTCGTCCCCTTCCGCCAGACCATCGACGCCGACTACGCCGACGATGCCGTGGCCACCGTGGTTCTCCACGACGAGTCGGAGATTCGCCTGCACAAGCACAGCCCGGAGGTGGACGTCACCGACCGGCGCCAGGCCATCGACAGCCTGGAGGACCACAAGGCCGAGGGGCTGATCCTCACCGGCGTGCTCTATGTCAACCCGGAGTCCACCGACACCCACGAGATTCTCAACACCAGCATGCGACCGCTGAACAGCCTCACCGAGGCGGACCTCTGCCCCGGGGCGGATATCCTCGAGGCGATCAACGCCGCCCACCGCTGAGCGGGCGGACACACCACACCTCCACCCCTCTGCCGCCATGCGCACCTCCACCCGAACCGGCGACCCGGCCGCCCGCATCCAGACACCGCGGATCTCCCTCGCCCGTCGCCTGTCACCCCTTGTCCCCTGGGCCCTGCTGCTCGTCGCCGGGCTGGGCGGCTGCAGCTTCTCGCCGGAACCGGTGGCGCCGCCGCCGCGTCCGGAGCAGCCGGTGCTCGAGCGGCCGGTGGAGCCCCTGGTCGGCAGCTACCGGGCCGACCGGGTCACTGGCGATTTTGCCGGCTCCGCCGGCCTGGAGCGGTTCATCGAGCTGATGGCCAGCCGCCACGGCCTGGACCGCGCCTACCTGAACGGCCTGTTCTCCCAGGCCCGGCGTCGGCAGTGGACCCTCGACTATCTTGCGAAGAGCGACCGGGCGATGAAGGGGCCTCCCGCTGTCGGCGGCTGGAGCCGCTACCGGGAGAAATTCCTCGATGCGCGCCACCTGGATGCCGGCGTGGCCTTCGCCCGCCGTCACCGGGCGGCGCTGGAACGAGCCGGCCGCGAGTACGGGGTGGATCCCGGGTACATCCTCGGCATCCTGGCGGTGGAGACCAACTTCGGCGAGGTGCTGGGCCGGGACCGGATTCTCGACGCCCTCACCACCTTGAGCTTCGACTACGCCCGGCGGAGTGCGTTCTTCCAGGGCGAACTCGAGCAGTTCCTGCTCATGGCGCGGGAGGAGCGGCTCGATCCGGCCCGGCCGCGCGGCTCGTTCGCCGGGGCCATGGGACTCGGGCAGTTCATGCCGAGCAGTTTCCGCAAGTGGGCGGTGGACTTCAACGGGGACGGCCGCCGCGACCTGTGGCACCCGGAGGACGCCATCGGCAGCGTCGCCCACTACTTCGCCCGTCACGGTTGGCAGGCCGGACAACCGGTGGTGACGCCGCTCAGCGCCCGCACCGCCGTGGATCTGCAGGCCGGGCTCGACACCCGCTACTCGCTCGGCGCGCTGCGCCAGGCCGGGCTGTCGCCCGCGGCCCCGTGCCGCTGCGAGGGCGGGCTGCGCCTCCTGCGGCTGCGCCACCACGACTTCGACCAGTACCTCATCGGCCACGACAATTTCTATACCATCACCCGCTACAACCAGAGCACCCACTATGCCATGGTCGTGCACGAACTGGCAGGGGCCATCAGCCGGCGGCTCTGAGCGGGCGGACCCGCAGGCGGCCCGGCGGGAGGGCACAAAAAAGGCGTATCGATTGCTCGATACGCCTTTTCTGCGTTCGCCGGGGGGGCGAAGCGGGATCAGAGGAACAGGTAGGTGGCCAGGAGGCCGGCGAGCGACATGGTGATGGTGTAGGGCAGGGCGAGCAGCACCATGCGGCCGTAGCTCAGGCGGATGACCGGGGCCAGGGCCGAGGTCAGGAGGAACAGGAAGGCGGCCTGGCCGTTGGGCGTGGCCACGCTGGGGATGTTGGTGCCGGTGTTGATGGCCACCGCCAGCTTGTCCAGGCGGTGCATGAGGGCGCCCGCCTGCTCGGCCACGGCCGGGGGCAACTGGGCGAGGGCGTCGGCGCGGGCCACGTGCGGGTCGGCAAGCAGGGCCATGAGCTGTTCGCCGGTCTTGCCGCTGTTCGGGATGGCGCCGAGCATGTCGACAAAGTGCATCTTGGTCTCGGAGATGTACACCGTGGCCACGAACACGTTGTCGGAGATGGCCGAGAGCAGGCCGTTGGCGATGTAGTAGGCGGCCAGCTGGCTCTGTCCCTGGAGGCTGAGCACGTAGTCGACCACCGGCTTGAACAGGTGCTGGTCGTGGATGACCGCGACCACGGCGAAGAACACCACCAACAGGGCGGTGAAGGGTAGGGCTTCCTCGAAGGCGTGGCCGATCTGGCCCTCGTCGATGATGCCGTTGAGCGCCGTGAGGAACACGATCACCGACAGGCCGATGAGGCCCACCGCGGCCAGGTGGAAGGCCAGGGCGATGATCAGCCAGATGCCGGCCATGGCCTGGACGATCAGCTGCAGCTTGCCCTTGAAGCCGCGCTTGGCCTCCATCTTGACCTCGGTTTCGAGCAGGTGCGAGCGGATGTGGCCGGGCAGTTCATAGCCGTAGGTGAACCATTTCTTCTTTTCCACCAGGTAGCAGGTGCCCAGGCCGACCAGCAGCACCGGCAGGGAGACCGGGGCCACCTGGACGAAGAACTCGGCGAAATGCCAGCCCATGACGCTGCCGATGAGCAGGTTCTGCGGTTCGCCCACCAGGGTGCAGACCCCGCCCAGGGCGGTGCCCACGGCGCCGTGCATCATCAGGTTGCGGAGGAAGCCGCGGAATTGTTTCAGGTCGGCCTGTTCCTGTTCCTTCAGGGCCAGGTCGCTGGTCAGGTCGTGGACGCCGGCGCCGCTGTCCTTGCCGGACACGTAGCGGTGGTAGATGTCGTAGAAGCCGTAGGCCACGGCGATGATCACCGCGGTCACGGTGAGGGCGTCGAGAAAGGCGGAGAGGAAGGCGCCGGCGAACGAGAAGAGCAGGGAGATGTGGATCTTCGACTGCACCCGGACGAGGATGCGGGTGAAGGTGAAGCGCAGGAAATCCTTCATGAAATAGATGCCGGCAACCATGAAGATCAACAGCAGGATGACCTCGAAGTTGGCCAGCGTCTCCTTGTAGACGGTGTCCGCCTTGGTCATGCCGATGAACACCGCCTCCAGGGCGAGCAGACCGCCCGCGGGCAGGGGGTAGCACTTCAGGGCCATGGCCAGGGTGAAGATGAACTCGCCGATGAGCACCCAGCCGGTGATGAACGGCCCGTACATGTTGAGCAGGATGGGGTTGGCGATCAGGAACAGGAGGATCGTCAACTTGTACCAGGTGGGCGCATTACCCAGGAAATTCCGGGTAAAGGCCTGGGGATAGGACTGCGGCATAGGGGTCTCCAGGGTTTTTAAGAAAAAGGGAACGGACCGCCGGCTGCCGAAAGCCGGGACGGTCATTGCACACGGTTGCGCCAGCGGGTCAGCCGCCCGCCCGTTTGACGGTGTAGCCGAGCCGGCCCAGGGCGGTCACCAGCAGGTCGCGATGGTCGCCCTGAATTTCGATCACGCCGTCCTTGACCCCGCCGCCGGCGCCGCACTGCTTTTTCAGCCGGGCGGCCAGGTCGCGGAGCTGGTCCAGGGTGAGGGGCAGGCCGCTGACCGTGGTCACGCCGCTGCCCTTGCGCCCCTTGGTCTGCCGTCCCACCCGGACGATGCCGTCGCCGCGGGGCACGACAGGCTGGCGGTCACAGGTGCAGGCGGCGACCGGAGCGCCGCAGCCGGGGCAGAGGCGGCCCTGTTCACTGGAATAGACCGGAACGGTCTGGCGCGGGTTTTTTGGTACCATCTTCAATCTTTTTGATCAATGAATTCCGGCGTAACTGTGCCGTTTTCGACCTGCCAGCGGAGGGTTTGGCCGGCCAGGAAGGGGGTGATTGTTTCATATCGTTCCGGGACCTGCCAGGGGTTCTGGACGAGGCGCACCGGCCGTGGCGGCGGCGTGATCCGGTAGAACCGGCGGGCATGGGCACCGACAAATCCGTCCAGCCGCTGCAAACAGCCGGCCGCCTCGAACAGTTGGGCCAGCCCGGGCAGGGCCACCGGCGCCGAGAACACCCCGGCGGCGCAGCCCAGGCACTCTTTCTTGTGGCGGGGATGGGGGGCCGAGTCGGAGCCGAAGAAGAGCCGCGGGTGGCCGGCGAACACCGCCTCGCACAGCGCTTCCCGGTCGCGCGGGGTCTTGGCGATGGGCTTGCAGAACAGGTCGGGCCGCAGCAGGCCGCCGGCCACGTCGTCCAGGGTGATGAGCAGGTGGTGCAGGGTGACGGTGGCCGCGAGGTTGTCGTAGCGCTCCAGCAGGGCGACCGTCTCGGCGCTGGTGATGTGCTCCATGACCAGCCGCAGGCGGGGGAAGGCCTCGGCCAGCCACCGGTAAATGGGGAGAAACTCGCGCTCCCGCTCCATGACGAAACCGCTCGTTTCGCCGTGCACCAAAAGCGGGATGTCCAGTTCCTCGAGCAGGGCCACGGTGTCGCCGATCCGGTCGAGGTCGCGCACCCCGGCCTCGCTCCGGGTGGTGATCCCGGCCGGGTAGAGCTTGACACCGATGATCGCCTCGCGTGCGGCGAGCAGCTCGTCGCGGCTGTAGTCCCTGAAAAAAAGCGTCATGTAGGGCGTGAAGGGCAGCGGGCCGCAGGCGTTCAGGATGGCGGCGCGGTAGGCCTCCACCCGGGCGAGCGTGTCCACCGGCTGCACCAGGTTGGGCATGATCACCCCGCCGGCGAACTGGGCCGCGCTGAACGGGGCGACGCACGCCAGCATGGCCCCCTCGCGCAGGTGGAGGTGCATGTCCAGGGGGGTGTCGAGGATGAGGTCCATGGTCGGCCCGGGATCAGGGTTTGGTCGAACGTTTGCGCGGCGGCAGGGCGTCGGTGATGGTGCCGGTGACCGTCTCGGCGGCGCAGGCAAAGGTCTCGGCCAGGGTCGGGTGGGCGTGCACGCTCCGGCCGATGTCCTCGGCGTTGGCGCCCATCTCCAGGGCGATGAGGGCCTCGTGGATCAGTTCGCCGGCCTGGGCGCCGCAGATGCCGGCGCCGACCAGCCGGCCGCTCTCCGGGTCGAACAGCGCCTTGGTCACCCCGGCGGCGCCACCGGCCAGGGCGCGGCCGTTGGCCCCCCAGGGGAACTTGCCGCGGTCCACGCGCAGGCCGCGGGCCGCGGCCTCCCGCTCGGTCAGTCCCACCCAGGCGACTTCGGGCCGGGTGTAGGCCACCGCGGGGATGCCCTGGGGTGTGAACGCGCTCGCCAGGCCGGCGATCACCTCGGCCGCCACCCTCCCCTGGTGGCTCGCCTTGTGGGCGAGCATGGGCTCGCCGACCAGGTCACCGACCGCGTAGAGGTGGGCCATTGCGGTCTGCTGGCGTTCGTTGACCCGGAGAAAGCCCTGTGCATCCGGTACCACGCCGATGGTCTCCAGGCCGAGGCCTCGGCTGTTGGGCCGCCGGCCGATGGCCACGAGCACGGCGTCAAACAGCTCGCAGGTCTCCGTCGCCCCGGAGAGCCGCACCTCCATGCCGTCGGCGGTGGCGGTGATCCCCTCCACCCGGGTGGAGGTGCAGATTCGGTACTTTTTCTTGAGCACGAGCTGCAGCGGCTGCACCAGGTCCCGGTCCGCCCCGGGGATGAGCTGGTCCTGCATCTCGACCACGGTGACGGCCGAGCCGAGCGCGCCGTACACCTGGGCCATCTCCAGGCCGATGACGCCGCCGCCGATGACAAGCAGCCGCGCCGGCACCGAGGGCAGGGCGAGCGCGGTGGTGGAATCCCAGATGCGCGGGTCGTCCGGGCAGCCGGGCAGGCGGACCGGCGAGCTGCCGGTGGCGAGGACGGCGTCGCTGAAAATCACCCGGGTGATCCCGTCCGTGCCGCGCACCTCGAGGCTGTGCGGGCCGGTGAACACCCCCCGGCCGGTGAGCCGGGTGACCTTGCGCGCCCGGCAGAGCGTGTCCAGGCCGGTGCGCAGCTGGCCGATCACCCGCCCGGCGTGGTCGCGCAGGGCAGCGAGGTCAAGCTGCGGCGGGGCGAAGCGCACCCCGAAGGTTGCGGCCGCCTGTGCCTCTTCGATCACCTCGGCCGCGTGCAGCAGGGTCTTCGAGGGGATGCAGCCGACGTTCAGGCAGACCCCGCCGAGCTGCGGTCCCTCCTCGATCAGGCAGACCGAAAGGCCCAGGTCCGCGGCCCGGAAGGCGGCGGTGTAGCCGCCCGGACCGCCGCCGAGCACGGCTAAGTCGGTGGTGAGTTGCTGTGTCATGAAAGACCTCCTGGTGGCTCCAGGGGAGCGGTTGCCGACAACCCCTTCCCGGCTCAGTGTTCCTCGATCCGGCGGCGGACCCAGGTCAGCTGGTGGCTGCGGATCTTTTCCAGGTCGAGGCGGTAGATGTCCGGCGGAAAGAGAAAGGCGGCCACGCCGGTGTCGAAGATGCGTTTGACCTCGTATTCGTCGTGGGCCACGTCCCGCTGGTAGATGTAGTTGAGGTAGGAGCGGCTGGTGTGGATGATGAACTCGATGCGCATGCCGCCGGTGCGGGCGAAGAACTTGAGCATCGGCGTCTTGCCCGAGCTGCCGGTGTTGGTGGGGTGGTAGCCGTCGCCGGTGAGGGTGTCGGAGATGTCCTCCAGGGTCATGAACGACGAGGCCCGGGTGGCGCTGCGGGTCAGGTGGCGGACGAACCGCTTGACATCGCTGACCGTGTTCAAAACGGCCATCAGGCCGAGTTCGTCGTCCACCGCCGCGGCCGGGTTTTTCTCGTTCTTGCGCAGCAGCTTGAGCACCTTGGCGGCCGGCGGCTTGCGGCGGATGGTCACGTACACCGGGATGTCGACGCCGTTGTCGCGGAAGCGGCGGCGCTTGATCAGGGTGAGCTTCTCGCCGGTTTTCGGGGTGACGGTCTGCGCCTGTTGTTCGCTGAGCACCACCACCGAGGTGCAGCTGAAGTCTTCCGGGCTGTGGGTGCTGAACAGGTAGCGGATGTCCAGGTCGCCGATCTTGTAGTCCGGGCTCCACACGTGGGCGTTGAGGAAGTTGAGGAACTCGGAGAACTTCTCGGCGATGCGGGTCTCCCGCTCGCGCTGGTCGATGGAGGCGGCGAGCGCCATGAGCGAGAGCTTGCGCTTGGCCTCGAAGCGGGCCTTCTTGTGGTAGCGGTCGTCGAACAGGGCGAGCAGCAGGTCCACCGGGTCCCAGGCGGCAACGATCTCGTTGGTGGTCTCGATGTGCGAACTGTAGGGCGCGAGCACCCGGGTGCAGAGCATGCTGATCACGTCGTCGGCGGTGCGGGCGTATTCGTGCAGGTGGCGGATCACCTCGCGACTGGTGCC
>JAGODN010000386.1 GCA_017998195.1 Desulfobulbus sp.
CCGAATCCGCCCGGGCCGGCACGGCACGGCCTCTCCCCCCGCAATGGAGTACACAGCATGCAGATCGGCGTTCTCAAGGAAATCAAGACAGAGGAAAACAGGGTGAGCATGACCCCGTCCGGGGTCGAGATCCTGGCCCGAGCGGGCCACCGGGTGATGATCGAACAAGGCGCCGGACTGGGCAGCGGCTTCACCGACGACCAGTACCGCGGTGCCGGGGCGGAGATCGCGGTCACGCCGGAGGTCATCTACGCGCAGGCCGAGCTGGTACTGCACGTCAAGGAGCCGCAGCCGCAGGAATACGGCCTGATCCGGCCCGGGCAGATCCTGTTCACCTACTTCCACTTCGCCGCCTCCGAGTCCCTGACCCGGGCCATGCTGGCCAGCGGGGCGGTGTGCATCGCCTACGAGACAGTCACCGACCGCCAGGGCACCCTGCCCCTGCTCACCCCGATGAGCGAGGTGGCCGGCCGCATGGCCGCCCAGGAGGCAGCCCGCTGCCTCGAACGCACCCAGGGGGGCCGGGGCGTGCTGCTCGGCGGCGTGCCCGGGGTCGAACCGGCGGTGGTCCTGGTGCTCGGCGGCGGCATGGTCGGCACCGAGGCGGCGCGCATCGCCAGCGGCCTCGGCGCCAGTGTCTATCTGCTCGACCTGAGCCTGCCCCGGCTGCGCCACCTGGCCGAGACCCTGCCGAAGAACTGCATCCCGCTGATGTCCTCGCCGGCCGCCATCCGCGAACTGCTGCCGCGCGCGGATGCGGTGATCGGCGCGGTGCTCGTCCACGGCGCACGCACGCCCCGGCTGATCACCCGGGAGATGCTCGCCCTGATGCGGCCGGGGGCCGTGCTGGTGGACGTGGCCATCGACCAGGGCGGCTGTTTCGAGACTTCCCGCCCCACCACCCACGACCAGCCGGTGTACGAGGTCGACGGTATCCTCCACTACTGCGTCGGCAACATGCCCGGCGCCGTGCCCCTGACCTCGACCCGGGCCCTGACCAACGCCACCCTGCCCTACGTCCGCACCCTGGCCGACAGGGGCTGGCGCCGGGCCGTGCAGGAGGACCCGGGGCTCGGCGCGGGGGTGAACATCGCCGACGGGGTGATCACCTGGCCCGGCGTGGCCGAGGCCTTCGGCCTGCCCTGTACCCCGCTGGCACAACTGCTCGCCCGCCCCGGCACACCCGCCTAGTCCCGCCCCTCCTCCACCGGCCGGCCGGGATGCAGGCTGACGATCCCGGCCGCGGCCAGCCCCTCTATTGCCTCGTCCGTCATCCCGGCCGAACGGAGCAGTTCGGCCGTGCCCTCGCCCACCGCCGGCGGCTGCAGCCGCAGCGGAAAACTGCGACCGCCGAGCCGCAGCGGCAGCCCCGGCAACCGCACCCGATCGCCCGCGGGCGTGGCCGTGTCGACCAGGCCGCCCGAGGCCGCGAGGTGCGGATCCTCCCACAGATCCTCGGGCCGGTTGACCGGGGCAAAGGGGATGGCCGCCCGCTCGGCCAGCCCGACCAGGGCGGCGGCGTCCAGTCGCCCCAGGCGGGCGCGCAGCTCCGGCAGCAGCCTGGCCGCCTCGAGCCGGCCCCGGTTGGTGGCCAGCTGCGGGTCGTCCGCCCAGTCGGCAAAGCCGAAGGTCTGGCAGAACCGCTGCCAGTGACGGTCCGAGGTGAGGCCGATGAACACCTGGCGGTTGTCCACGGTGGTGAACAGTTCGTACACCGCCCAGGTGCGGGCCCGCTCCGGCATGGGCCGGGTCGGTTCGCCGCCGAGGGCCGCTCCGGCCATGTGCTGGCCCATGAGCAGGGCCACCGACTCGAACAGCGAGGCCTGGACCAGCTGGCCCACGCCCGAGTGCTCGCGCTCGCGCAGGGCGGCGAGGATGCCGACCGCGGCCAGGCTGCCGCTGAGGATGTCGGTGACCGAGGCCCCGGCGCGCAGCGGCCGGCCGCTCGGCCCGGTCATCCAGGCCAGGCCGCCGAGCATCTGCACCACCTCGTCCAGGGCCTGGCGGTGCGCATACGGCCCGGGCATGAACCCCTTGAGGGCGCAGAAGACGATGCGCGGGTTGCGCGCCCGGCACTGCTCCCAGCCGATCCCCAGCCGGTCCACCGTGCCCGGGGCGAAGTTCTCGATGACCACGTCCGCCCGCGCCACCAGGTCGAGGAACAGTTCGCGGCCGCGGTCGTGTTTCAGGTCGATGGCCAGGCTCCGCTTGTTGCGGTTGAAGCAGGTGAAGAAACCGGCGCCGAACCCCGAAAGGTGGCGGGTGTCGTCGCCCCGGCCGGGCCGCTCGACCTTCCAGACCTCGGCGCCCAGGTCGGCGAGGATCAGGCCGCAGGCCGGGCCCATGATGTTGTGCCCGAGTTCGAGCACGCGCACCCCGGCGAGCGGCCCGGGCCGGGGTGACGAGTTCGCGGCGACCACCTCAACCGTTCTCCTCGAGGGTGAACTTCCAGGCGCAGAACCACCCTTCCGGGTGCGGGTCCGGCGGGCAGCCGACGCATTCGGTGCGGATGCGCGGGTCGATGGCCCGGGCAAAAGTCGGGTACTCGACCATGCCGGCGGACTTGCACGGGTAGTCGGCCAGTCCCTTGCGCTGGCGGGCCGCCTGCACCCGGCACTTGTTCATGTAGAAGATGATGCAGTGGTCGCCCTGTTCCTCGATGGACTGCTCGTTGATAAAGGCGTACATGCGCAAGGCCAGGGCCTGTTTCAGGGCCGGGATGCCGCCCCGTTCCGGCAGGCCGAGCAGCCGCTTGATGCGCACCGCCTCAAACGGCGAAAACCGCGTCCAGCATGTGTCGTTGCAGCGCTTGGCCTCGCCCATGCCG
>JAGODN010000387.1 GCA_017998195.1 Desulfobulbus sp.
CAGCTGCGCACCGCCGAGGGCGACACCATGCCGGTGAAGATGCGCGGCTCCACCCACGTCAACCCCAACGGCCTGGTGCTGCACATGCTCATCTGCTCGGACTGCAGCGAGTTCTTCGCGCTCATGCAGCAGATGCAGGAGGGGCAGAAGCAGCTCATCCATTCCAGCCGGCTGGCCAGCCTGGGCGAGATGGCCGCCGGCGTCGGCCACGAACTGACCCAGCCGCTCAACGCCATCCTGCTGTTCGCCCGCAACTGCCTCAAGGCCCTGGACGCGCCCGGCGACCACACCGAGATGCTGCGCGAGAACCTGCAGATCATCATCGACCGGGTGAACAAGGCCGCCTCGATCATCGGCACCATGCGCAGCTTCGGCCGCAAGGTCGAGGAGGAGCAGGCGCCGGTGGACCTGAACGAGATCATCCGCAAGATCCTCAGCTTCCTCGAGTCGCAGCTGCGCCTGAGCGAGATCAGCCTCGACCTGCAGCTCGCCGAACAGCCCTGCGTGGTGCTCGGGGTCGAGGTCCGGCTCGAGCAGGTGTTCCTCAACCTGGTGCAGAACGCCATCCAGGCCATGGGCCGGGTGGTGGTGCCCCGGCTGACCATCACCAGCCGGGTGGTCGACGGCCTCAACCCCAAGACCATGCGCCACGAACCCTATGTGCAGGTGAGCGTGGCCGACAACGGCGAGGGCATCCCGGAGGAGCTGCAGAAGAAGATCTTCGACCCCTTCTTCACCACCCGCGAGGTGGGCACCGGCACCGGCCTGGGGCTGTCCATCGTCGACCGCATCGTCCGCGGCTTTGCCGGCCACATTGAGCTGACCAGCCAGCCCGGCCGGGGCGCCCGCTTCGCGGTGTACATCCCCCAGTACCGTCCGGAGCCGGGCGGGGTCGAGGGTGCCGGGAGGGACGCATGAACCCGCCCGAGGCCCCGGCCGCCCCGCCCGCGGTGCTGGTGGTCGACGACGACCTCTACCTGCTCGCCGCCATCAAGCAGACGCTTGCCCTCAACGGCTACGCGGCCACCACCTGCGGCAACCCGCTGGAGGCGCTCGCCCGCCTGGGCGATCAGCCGTTCGCGGCCGTGCTCGCCGACATCCGCATGCCGGAGATGAACGGCATGGTCCTGCTCGAACGCATCCTCGAGCGCGACCCCGACCTGCCGGTGATCCTCATCACCGGGCATGGCGACATCAGCCTGGCGGTGGAGGCGGTCAAGAAGGGGGCCTACAACTTCCTGCAGAAGCCGGTGGACGAGGACATCATCCTCGCCACCCTGCAGCGGGCCATCGAGCGGCGCCAGCTGGTGCTCGAGAACCGTCGGCTCGAGGAACAGCTCACCCGCACCCGCGAGACCCGCTCCCGCTTCTACGGCCTGGTGGGCAGCCACCCGTCCATGCTCGAACTCTACCGGCTGATCGAGACCATCGCCCACGAGCCCGACCCGGTGCTCATCATCGGCGAGACCGGCACCGGCAAGGAACTGGTGGCCCGCGCCCTGCACGACATCAGCCACCAGCAGCCGGCCCCCTATGTGGCGGTGAACATGGGGGCGATCCCGGCGGAGATGATCGAGAGCGAGCTGTTCGGGCACGAAAAGGGCGCCTTCACCGGCGCCATCCAGCGCAAGCTCGGCAAGTTCGAGCATGCCGGCAGCGGCACCCTGTTCCTCGACGAGATCTGCTCCATGCCCACCCAGCTGCAGGCCCGGCTGCTGCGCGTGCTCGAGGAGCGGTGCTTTTCGCGGCTGGGCGGCAACACCCTCATTCCCCTGCGCGCCCGGGTGATCGCCGCCACCAACCGCGACCTGGAGGCGGAGGTGGCCCGCGGCAGTTTCCGCCAGGATCTCTACTTCCGTTTGAACGTGCTGCCCCTGCGGCTGCCGCCGCTGCGCGAGCGGCGCGAGGACATCCCGCTCCTGGTCGACTGGTTCTGGAACGAGTACTGCGACGGCCAGCACACCGGCGCCCGGCCCTGCTCGCCGGAGCTGATCCGGCGGCTGATGGCCCGCGACTGGCCGGGAAACATCCGCGAACTGCGCAACTTCGTGCGCCGCACCTGCGTGCTCGGCGAGGAGGGGCCGGCTGCCCCGGAGATGGCGCCGGCCGCCACGGCCGGGCCGGAGGGGAGCTGCCTGCCCTGGAAGGAGTACATGGAGGTGCAGGAACGGCAGTACCTGCTCCAGGTGCTCCGCCAGACCGGCGGCCAGGTGAGCGCCGCCCACCAGCTGATGGGGCTCTCGCGCAAGAGCCTCTACGAAAAGATCAACAAGTACTCGATCGACCTGCGTCCGTTCCGGGACAAGGCCTGAGCCCGCGTCGACGCGCAAGCCGGGCCAGGGGCAAAACAAAGCGGCCGTCGCGAAGATCGCGACGGCCGCTTTGTTTTGGCTGGACAGGAATGGCGCCCGCGTTGCCGGCGGGCGGAGGCTCAGGCGGCGCTGGACAGGGCCGGCGGCGCCAGCACGCCCTCGCTGAGCAGGGTCACCTCGCCGGTGTGCAGGTCGTAGTAGGTGGCCACCACCAGCACCTTGCCCGCCTGCACCATGTCGGCGATGACCGGCTCCGACTCCTCGATCTTGCGGGCCATGGCCAGGGCCAGTTCCTTGGCGGCGTTGTCGGTCCAACAGCCCGGCCGTCCCTTGGTCCTCTTCAGGGCCGCGTCGATGGGCGGGGTGAGGCTGGCCACGTGGCCGTGGAGTTTGACGCCCTGGGACACGGCGGTGATCGCCCCGCAGGAGCTGTGGCCCATGACCATGATCAGCGGCGAGTGCAGGTGGTCCACGGCGTACTCGATGGAGCCGAGGATATGGTCGTTGATGATG
>JAGODN010000388.1 GCA_017998195.1 Desulfobulbus sp.
GGTCCGCCTGCAGGGGCGCCACGAACCAGCCGGGCAGGTCGCCGAGCAGGCGGCGGACGGTGTCGTCGGCGGTGAGCAGGCAGCTGCCCTCGGCCACCGTCTGTTCGAGGAACCGGTGCAGGGTTTGGCCGTTCAACGGCTCCACGTGGGCCATGCGGATGCGACCGGCAATGCCCAGGTCGGGCACGATCTCCGCCGCCGTCAGCACCAGGGCCCGCTCCCGGCGTTCGCGGGCGGGTGTGACCGTGTGACCGCCGATCTCCACCACCCCCCGGCAGCGGGCGGTGTCCGCCGCGCCCATGGCCTGGCGCAGCTTCTGCAGCCAGGTCCAGGCGGTCTGGTAACAGGAGGCGTCGAGCAGGCGCTGCAGCTGCTTGGCGCTGGTGTCGAAACCGGCGCCGCTGAACCACCAGATGGCCAGCAGCCAGTCCCTGAGCGGCCGCTTGACGCCGTGCATGAGGGTGCCGGTGGTGAGCGAACCGCGGTTGCCGCAGACCGTGCAGGTGAGATAGCGCTGCGGGGCCAGGTGCGGATGACGGGTGCGACAGAACGGACAGACGAACCCATGGGGCCAGCGCAGGGGAAACAGGTAATCGATGCAGGCCTCCTCGGTGGGGAACCACCGGTGAAAGGTCGCCAGCAGCGTTTCCTCTGCGTTGTCTGTGTGATGCATGGACATGGCCTCGGTTGGCGGGTTGAACCTATCCGCTTTGCTGCGCACAATTGCACAGGCGGTGCCATGTCCAGGGTGTTTTTGCCGATGACGGGTTCAACAACCCGTTTTCCTGAGTTTTTCAGGTGAATATTTCTTCACTTGCCGCCGGCCGATGGCTGGGTGCAGCCAGCGAGGCGGCCGGGAAACAACGTTTTTTTATCCTGACAACGGCAGGTTACGAGACAGCGGCGAGGGCCTTGAAGAAAGCGGGAAGAGCAGGGGCGGATGCGGACCTCTGCCACAAAAAAAAGCCACACAACCGTTGTTTTCCAACGCTTGTGTGGCAACGGAAGTGTGGCGGAGTTCAGAAATCCACCCGGGAGAGATCCAGGTGCAGTTCCTTGATCTTGCGGTACAGGGTGGTGCGGTCGATGCCGAGCAGACGGGCGGCCTTGGCCTTGTTGCCGCCGGTCCGGCGCAGGGCCTGGAGGATGCGCTCGGTCGGGCTCAGGGCGTCGGCCGGCGCCACCGGCTCGGGCTGGGAGAAGAGCGGCCCAATGGGTGCGCTTGCCGCCTGCGCCGGCCGTTCGGCCGGATGGACCGGGCGGGCGAGGTCGAGCGGCAGGTGATCGGTGCTGATGGTCGGCCCGGGGCAGAGCACGCAGGCCCGCTCGATCACGTGTTCGAGTTCGCGCACGTTGCCCGGCCAGCGGTGCTCGAGCAGCAACTGCCGGGCCTGGTCGGACAGGCCGTTGATGGTCTTGCCCACCTTGGGGGCAATGCGGGTGATGAAGTGGTCGGCGAGCAGGAGGATGTCGTCGCCGCGCTCACGCAGGGGCGGCAGGATGATGTCGATCACCCGCAGGCGGAAATACAGGTCCTCGCGGAAGGTGCCGCTGCGCACCTTTTCCTTGAGGTCCACGTTGGTGGCGGTGATCACCCGCACGTCCACCTGCAGGGGCGTGTCCTGGCCCACCGGGTAGAAGGTGCTCTCCTGCAGGAAGCGCAACAGGCGCAGCTGCATGAGCGGCGAGATGTCGCCGATCTCGTCGAGGAACAGGGTGCCGCCGTCCGCCTGGAGGATGCGGCCCATCCGGTCCCGGTCGGCGCCGGTGAACGAGCCCTTGCGGTGGCCGAACAATTCGCTCTCCAGGAGCGATTCCGGGATGGCGGTGCAATCCACCTTGACCAGCGGCCGGTTCCGGCGGTGGCTTTCCAGGTGCAGGGCCTCGGCCGCCAGTTCCTTGCCGGTACCGGATTCGCCGGTGATGAGCACGGTCAGGTCCACCCGGCCCACGTTCTCGATCATGGTGTACACCGCCTGCATGGCGTCACTGGCGCCGAGGAAGCGGTGAAAACTCCGCCGTCGCCCCACGGTCCCGGTCTCCACCGGGGTCTGGTCGCGGACCACCATCACCGCCCCGGCCACCCCGCCGGCGCCGTCCTTGAGCGGCGCGGTGGACACGCTCAGCACCTTCTTGCGGCGACCGGCCCCCTGGCACTCGAAATTGCGCGCGCTGATCTCGCCGCCGCTCTTGAGCGCCTGCAGCAGGTCCTGCTTGAGCGGGGCGAACTCGTCGCGGCCGCACAGGCCGACCAGGCTGCCCTGCTCCAGCAGGCCGGGGTCGAGTGAACCGAACAACAGCCGCGCCGCCGGGTTCATCTCCATGACGGCCAGGTCCGGGTCCACGGTGACGATGCCGTCGGCCACGCTCTTGAACACGGTCTCGAGAAAGGTGCGGTAGCGTTCGCGCTCCTGCTCGGCCCGGCGCTGGCCCTGTTCGAGCTGGTGCTGGCGCAGGGCCAGGCGGGCGGTCTTGAGCAGGGTCTGTTTCTCCACCGGCTTGGGGATGTAGTCGAAGGCGCCCAGGCGCACCGCCTCGGAGGCGGTTTCCACGGTCGGGTAGCCGGTGATCATCACCACCGGGCAGGTGCGGCCGAGTTCGCGCACCCGCCGGAGCAGATCGATGCCGGTGCTGCCGCCGAGTACGATGTCGCTGATGATCAGGTCGAAATGGCGGTCGTTGAGCTCGGCCAGCGCCTCCTCGTAGGTGGAGGCGGTGATCACCGGGCTGTAGCCCTCGTTCTGGAGGAAAAACTGGAAGGTGCTGCGCAGGCTTTCCTCGTCGTCGACGACCAGGATGGCGGTCTCCGCT
>JAGODN010000057.1 GCA_017998195.1 Desulfobulbus sp.
CGGCCAGGCCCACCGGCCGCGATGCCCCGAGCACCAGGCCCGTTGCCCCCTGTACATTCATCTTGTCTCTCCCCGGTGGCTGTTTATAGTTGGCCCATACCCCGCCCTGCTTACACCAATCCCACAGGATCGACAATGCGCCCTGTCCGTTTGCTTGCCACTGTTCTTGCCCTCGCCGGTCTGCTGCTGACCCTCACCCCGCCTCGTGCGCAGGCGACCGCACCCGCGGCGGAAGCCGCGGCGACCGCGTCCCGGCCCGTCGTCGCCTGGCCGCATGAGGGCAGCGATCTCGCCCCTGACCCGAGCCTGCGTTTCGGCCGGCTGGACAACGGCCTGCGCTACGTGCTCATGGTCAATCGCGAGCCGCGAGACCGGGTGGCCCTGTACCTGAACGTCCAGGCCGGCTCCCTGCACGAGACCGACGACCAGCGGGGCGTGGCCCACTTTCTCGAGCACATGCTGTTCAACGGCACCACCCACTACCCGCCCGGCACCCTGGTGGAGTACTTCCAGTCCATCGGCATGGGCTTCGGCGCGGACACCAACGCGCACACCAGCTTCGACGAGACCGTCTACAACCTGCTGCTGCCGTCCGGCAAAAAGGAGGTGCTGGCCGAGGGGTTCAAGGTGCTGGCCGACTACGCCCGCGGCGCGCTGCTGCTCGAGGCGGAGGTGGAGCGCGAGCGCGGCATCATCCTCGCCGAGAAGCGCAGCCGCGATTCGGCCGAGTCGCGGGTGGGCAAGGAACAGCTGCGGTTTGATTTCGCCGGCAGCCTGGTGGCCGAACGCGACCCCATCGGCACCGAGGAGGTGCTCGCCGTCGCGGACAGCCGCCTGCTGCGCGGCTACTACGACCGCTGGTACCGGCCGGACAACATGATCGTGGTGGTGGTCGGCGACATGGACCCGGCAGAGGCCGAGCAGCTCCTGCGCCAGCGCTTCGCCCCGCTCGCCGCCGCCGGTCCGGCCGCAAGCCCGCCGGACCTCGGCCGGGTCGGCGAGGAGGGCGTCCAGGTGCTGTTTCAGCCCGAGCCGGAACTGGGCTACACCGGCCTGACCCTGAACACGGTGGGCAACATCGCCCCGCAGACCGATTCCCGCGCCTGGCAGGCGGAACAGCTGCGCCACTACCTGGGCACGGCCCTGCTCAACAACCGCCTGCAGCAGCTGGAACGGCGGCCGGGCAGTCCGCTCACCTCCAGCCGGGTGTCCGGCGGCCTCTTTCTCCGGCAGTTCAGCTACGCCGGCCTCACCGCCCGGGTCGAGCCGGGCAAATGGCAAGAAGGACTGGAGATGCTGCAGACCGCACTCGCCCAGGCCCTGCGGGACGGGTTCACCGCGGCGGAACTGGACCGGGTCAAGGGGGAGCTGCGTGCCTCGCTGGACAAGGCGGTGCAGACCGCCGCCTCGCGCGACAGCGGCCGGATCGCCCGTGACCTGATCCACAAACTCAACAGTAATGAAGTGCCGCTCTCACCCGCCCAGGAGATGGCCTTGTACGGCCCGCTGCTCGAGGGAATCACCCTGGCTGCGGCCAACGACGGGCTGCGCAGCCTGTGGCGCGCGCCGCGGCGGCACGTGCAGGAGGTGGGCGTGGTCCCGCCCGATCTCGTTGGCCCAGGCGCCGAGGATCAGATCCGCGGGGTTTATGGCGCGCACGCGGCCCGGCCGGTTCCCGCCTGGGTGGTGGAAAAACAGGTGGACTTCCCCTACCTGCCGGTGCCGGCCGCGGCCGCTGCAATCGTCGCCGAAACCGGCCATCCGGACATCGACGCCCAGAGTGTCGAGTTCCGGGGCGGGGTGCGGCTCACCACCAAGGCCACCGATTTCGATGCCAACCAGGTGCAGGTGGCCATCCATTTCGGCCACGGTCGCCGGGCGGAACCCGCGGAGGGGCTGGCCCTGGTCGCCGAGGCGGTGGTGCGGGAGAGCGGCGTGGGCCGGCTCAGCCGCGAACAGCTGGAGGCGGCCCTGGCCGGTTCGAACGTCAAGCTCGAGTTCCGCGCCGGTGAGGAGAGCTTTGTCCTCACCGGCTCGGCCCTGGCCGGGGAACTGGAGCTGCTCCTGCAGCTGGCCTATGCCCGCCTGCACGACCCGGCCTTCCGCGACGAGGCCCTGGCCCGCAGCCGCGAGCAGCTGCGGCAGATGTACGAGCAGATGGCCAGTTCGGTGGAAGGAATGCAGCAGCTGCAGGGGGAGCGGTTTCTTGGCGGCGGCGGCCGCGAGTACGGCCTGCCCGCCTGGGAGTCGGTGGAGCGGGTGACGCTTGCCCAGGTGGAGGAGTGGCTGCGGCCCGCGTTCGCCACCGCGCCGCTGGAGATCGATATCGTCGGTGCCATCGACCCCAAGGAGGCGGCGCGCCTGGTCGGCCGTCACTTCGGCGCAGAGGAGCGCGTTCCCGGAGACGAACCGGCGGTGGCGCCGCTCGTTTTCCCGGCGGGTGCGAACCAGCAGTTCACCGTGGCCAGCGCCATCGACAAGGCCCAGCTCACCGTGGCCTGGCGGATCGGCGACTACTGGGACATCCACCGCACCCGGCGGTTCAACGTGCTCGCCAGCGTGCTCGGCGACCGGCTGCGCGTGCGCGTGCGCGAGGAGTTGGGGGCCGCTTACTCACCCCGGGTGTTCAGCCAGCCCAGCCGCATCCGGCCGGACTTCGGCCTGCTCCAGGCCAGCCTGACCGTTGCCCCGGACCAGGCGGAACCGCTGGCGCGGATCATCGCCCGGACCGCGGCCGAACTGGGGCGGAAGGGGGTGCGGGCCGAGGAGTTGCAGCGCGCGCTCGAACCGACCCTGACCGCGATCCGCGACGCCCGGCGCACCAACCGCTACTGGCTGGACGGGGTGCTCGGCCTGTCCGGCCGCCATCCCGAACAGCTGCGCTGGCCCCTGACCATCACCGACGATTTCGCCGCCATCACCGCGGCGGAGCTGACCGCGCTCGCCGCCGCCCACCTGGGCGCGGAGCAGGCGGCGGTGGTCATCGTCCGGCCGGACAAGGGCCGATAGCCCGCGGCCTCGCGCCTGTCTTCACCCGGCCAGCCACACGGCCAGGTTCTCGGCCTGCTTGACCGCCTTGTCGGAGACGCCCTTGAACTGGCCGGCGCCGCCGCCCCGGGGCCGCCGGCCAAGGACGATGGTGCCGCAGTGGTGGGCCCTGGCCTGGCGCAGCAGGTCGCCGCTCACGTCCAGGTGCATCTGCACCGGCAGCTGGGTGATGCGCCGGCGGCCGACGCCGTTGTCCATGAGCATCTGGGCGTGGGCGTAGAACAGGAAGTTGTCGATGTCCAGGTGGCGGTCGCACCACGCCCGGCCCCACTGGGCGTGGAACTCCTCGGCCCGGGCCGGCGCCTGCTTGCCGAACACGCTGTCCGAGTGGTACAGGCAGATCTCCGCGTCCGGGTGGTTCTTGAGGACGAACCCCAGGTGGTCGGCCGCCTTGAGCGAGGCGGGCTGGCAGTGCACGGCGAGCAGGAAGCGGTGCGAGCTGACCTTGCCGTCGACGATCCACAGCGGCACCCGCTGGCATTTCTCCACCAACTCGCCCGAGGTGCTGCCGAACAGCATGCTGCCCACGCCCCCCAGGCCGCGCCGGCCGATCACCAGGCTGTCGTAGCTGCCCCGCTCCGCCTCGTCGCGGATGGTCGCACCGATGCCGCCGGTGGCCACCCGGACGCGCGCCTGGATGCGCTCCGCCGAAACGCCGGCGCGCTGCAGCCGCTCACCCGCCTCACGCAGGTGGCGATGCGCCTGCTGCGTTCGCTGGTCCGAGCCGGCCGTGGGACTGCGGTGCGGGTCCACGTCGAACATCCACTCCTTGCCGGCGCCGCCGGAGGGGGCCACGGCCAGCAGGTGCAGGTGCAGGCTGCTGTCGGCGGCAAAGAGCCGTGCCAGGTAATCGAGACTGTTGGCGCTGTACACGCTGCCGTCGATGGCCACGAGTATGGTCTTCTCCATCTGTTTCCCTCCCTTGTACTGTTCTCGCCTGGTGTTCCGTTTCCGGCCGGCTTGCCCGCCGCCGCCCGTTGATGCTACAGTAGGCGGGAATCACCTCTTGGCGCAGGCCGGGCCTTCGCCGCCGCCCGAAATCCCCACCCAGTGGAGCGCGCCGTGCACCGTGTGGTCAACACCGAAAAAATTCCCATCCTCCTCTGGCTCGACCAGCTGGACGACGAGGCCATGGACCAGGCCCGCCACCTGGCCAACCTGGACTGCGCCTTCCACCACGTCGCCATCATGGCCGATGCCCACGTGGGCTACGGCATGCCCATCGGCGGGGTGCTGGCCACGGTGGGCGCGGTCATCCCCAACGGCGTGGGCGTGGACATCGGCTGCGGCATGCAGGCGGTGCGCACCGGCCTCGACGAAGTGACGGTTGAGCAGCTGCGCGCCATCCTCGGCGACCTGCGCCGCACGGTGCCGGTGGGGTTCCAGCACCACGACCGGCCGCAGCCCCTCCCATTGATGCCCGACCTGGGCGCGGCCGGGAAGGAGCACGAACTGCCGGTGATCCGCGCGGAGTTCGCCAGCGCCCGCCGCCAGCTCGGTACCCTGGGCGGGGGCAACCACTTCATCGAGATCCAGCAGGGCAGCGACAACCATATCTGGCTGATGGTCCACAGCGGCAGCCGCAACCTCGGCTACAAGGTGGCCGGGCTGTACAACCGGCTGGCCGTGCAGCTGGCGAAGAAGGCGGGCCGGGGCACGATCCCGAAGGAATGGCAGCTGGCCGCACTGCCGCTCGACTCCATCGAGGGGCAGCGCTACCTGCGGGAGATGACCTACTGCGTCGCCTTTGCCCGGGCCAACCGCGGCCGGATGATGGCGGTGCTCAGCGAAATCGTCGCCGGGGTGACCGGCTGTGACAGCTTCGACCCGGCCATGGACGTGGCCCACAACTACGCCGCCCGGGAGCACCATTTCGGCCGCGAGGTGTGGGTGCACCGCAAGGGCGCGACCCGCGCCTTTGCCGGCGAGTCCGGCATCATCCCCGGCTCCCAGGGCAGCCGCAGCTACATCGTCCGCGGCCTGGGCAACGAACAGTCGTTCAGGTCCTGCTCGCACGGCGCCGGCCGGGTGCTCGGCCGCAAGGAGGCGCAGCGGGTACTCGATCTGGAGACCGAGGTGCGCCGGCTCGACGCCCGCCACATCCTCCACGCCCTGCGCGGCCGCCGCGACCTGGAGGAGGCGCCGGGCGCCTACAAGGACATCGCCACCGTGATCGCCAACCAGCGCGACCTGGTCGAGGTGGTGGTGGAACTGCAGCCGCTGGCCGTACTCAAGGGCTGAGCCGGTCGCGCTCAGCGGAACAGTTCGCCCGCCGGCGGCAGCAGGCTGTGGGCGTACAGGGCCCGCGGGTCGGCGCCGCCGAGCAGCAGTTCCACCGGACCGGCCAGGGGCCGGCCCAGCCCAGCCAGCGCCCACGAGCCGAAGAGCCGCGCGACCAGCACCTCCACCGGCTTGTCCACCCGCTGCAGCCGCTCGCGCAGGGAGCCCGGACCCAGGTCGAGGTAGTAGCCGTTCTCCGCCGGCACCTTGGCCAGCCGGCCCGCCTCGGCAATGGCCTCCGCCAGGTTGCCGAGCCGGTCCACCAGGCCGAGCCGGAGTGCGGTGGCCCCGTCCCAGACCCGCCCCTCGGCGATCTTCGCCACCGCGGCGACGTCCATCTCCCGCCCCCGGGCGACCACCTCGAGAAACTGCCGGTAGCCCTGCTCCACGTCCATCTGGAACATGGCCTGCTCCTCAGTCGACATGGCGCTGGCCAGGTTACCGAAGTGGGACACCGCGGTGGTGCCGACGCCGTCGCCGTGCACGCCGAGGCGCGCCAGGGTGCGCTCCAGGGTGGGCACCGCGCCGAAGATGCCGATGGAGCCGGTGAGGGTCACCGGCGAGGCCACGATCAGGTCGGCATCCGCGCTCAGCCAGTAGCCGCCCGAGGCGGCCATGGCCCCCATGGACACGACCACCGGCTTGCCCGCCTTGCTGGTGAGCGCCAGTTCCTGGCGGATCAGCTCACTGGCCAGGGCGCTGCCGCCGCCGGTGGTGATGCGCAGGACCACGGCCTTGACCCGCTTGTCCTCGCGCGCCTTGCGGATCTGGCGGATCAGGTTGTCCGAACCGATCTGGCCGACCGTGCCGCTGCCGTAGAGGATGTTGCCCTCGGCAACGATGATGCCGATCAGCTGGTCCTTGCCCTCGGCGCGGGTGTGCGGCGGGGTGAAGGTCTCCAGGTAATCGGCGAAGCTCACCTGGCTGGGGCCGCCTGTTTTGTCCGGCTCGGCGAGCAGCGCCTTGAGTTCGCTCTCCATTTCCTGGTGCGATTTCAGGCCGTCCACCAGGCCGGTGGTCAGGGCCAGGGCGCTGCGGTCGCCGTGCACCGAGGCCAGGTTGGCCACCTGCGCGTTGATGTTTTCCCCCAGGTTTTCCACCGTCAGCTTGCGGTGCCGGGCGATGTCGGCCACACAGGCGGTCCACAGGTTGCCGAGCCACAGGCTGTTGGCCTCCCGGTCCTCGGCGGACATGTCGTTGCGGATGAGCGGTTCCAGGGCCGACTTGTAGGTGCCGACGCGGAACACGTGCAGGTTCACCGCCAGCCGGTCGAGCAGCTCGCGCAGGTAGAGGCGGAACACCGCGAAGCCGCGCAGGTTGACCGCGCCCATGGGCTGCAGGTAGATCCGGTCCGCCCAGCTGGCCAGGTAGTACTGGGCCTGCGAGTAGGAGTCGGCAAAGGCGATCACCTTCTTGCCCGCCTTTTTGAACCGCGCCAGGGCCGCGCCGATGCTCTGCGCCTGGTCGAGGCTGATGGAACTGATGCGGCCCGGCTTGAGCAGGAGCAGCTTGATGCGCTGGTCGGCCGCGGCCCGGTCGATGGTGTCGAGCACGTCCTGCAGGGCCACGTCCTCGCTCAGCGGTCCGCCGGCGAGCCGGTTGATCACCCGGGTCATGGGGTCGATGGGCGAGCGCTGCTCGACGATGGCGCCCTCCGGGGCGAGCACCAGGGCCGCGCCGTCGGGCACGGAAACCGGCGGCCGGTAGAGGAGCAGGGAGAGCACACCGACCAGCGAGGCGAGCAGCAGCAGGTTGACCAGCACCGACAGGCCGGAACTGAGAATCTTCCATGCCCAGACAAAGGGCAGGGTCAGGATCTGGAACACGCGTTTCATGGGCCGGCCTCCTCGGGGCGGGACGGAGCGAATGGGAACAGGGGGGCCGGCGCTCGGGCCGCCTCCCGGCAGGCGGCCATCATACCACCAATGCGCGGGGACCGGAACAGTTCGCTCGCCGCCCGGCCAACGGGCCGGGAGAACCGCAGATCCGCACCGGGACCGGTCCGGCCGGCGGCAGCGCTCAGGTCCGGGAGGGGGCGGAGCGAATCTCCAGGCTCAGCGCCTGGGCCAGCTCCTGCAGGGAATAGGGCTTGCGGATGAACTGGCTGATGCCGAGTTCCAGGGCGCGGTTGATGTCCTCGGCGCTGGAGTAGCCGCTGGTGATGATCGCCTTGAGGCCGGGCGCGTGCTCGAGGATCCGCCGGTAGGTGTCGCAGCCGTTCATGCCCGGGTCCATGATCATGTCGAGCAGCACCAGGTCCACCTCGGTCTGCCGGACGATGGCCACCGCCTCTTCGCCCGAGGCGGCGGTGAGGGGCTCGTAGCCGAGCCGGGTGAGCAGCCGCCGGGCGATCTCGCGCTGGCTCTTCTGGTCGTCCACCACCAGGATGCGTTCGCCCCGGCCGCGCTGCTGGCTGGACACGGCGGCCTGGGGCGGCGGTCGGAACACACCCTGGCGGTCGGCGGGGAAATAAAGGGAGAACAGGGAGCCGCGGCTGCTGGTGACCACGTCGACAAAGCCGCCGTGGTCGTGCACGGTATTCCACACCACCGCCAGCCCCAGGCCGGTGCCGCTGCGGCCCATCACCTTCTTGCTGTAGAAGGGGCTGAAGATCTGCCTGATGTCCTGTTCGGAGATGCCCGGGCCGTTGTCCTCCACCGACAGCAGCACGTACTCGCCCGGCTCGATGGTCTCGTAGCCCTGGTAGGGCAGGGAGAAGCACACGTTCTTGGTGGCGATGGTGATCTGGCCGCTGGTCTGGATCGCCTCGGCGGCGTTGTTCACCAGGTTCATGATCGACTTGGCCAGGTGCATGGCCGAGCAGCTGATGTTGAGCAGCTTGCCCTCCAGGTAGGTGGCCACCTTGATCTCCGGGTAGCGCTGGGCGATCTCCCGGTACTCCACCGACTTGAGGTAGGCGGTGACCAGGGTGTTGAGGTTGTGCACCTCCTTCTTGCAGGTGGCCCCGCGGGCCACGGTGAGCAGGTCGTTGACCACCGCGGCGGCGCGCTTGCCGGCCTCGCGGATCATGATCAGTTCCTCGCGGTGCCTGAAGTCCCGGCCCAGGTCCATGAGCATCAGCTCCGGGTAGGTGATGATACCGGAGAGGATGTTGTTCAGGTCGTGGGCCACCGAACTGGCCATCAGCCCGAGCGACTCCATGCGCTGGGCGTCGGCCAGCTTCTCCATGAGCGCCATCTTCTGCTGCAGGGCGATCTCGTTGGCGGTGACGTCGCGGATGGCGGCCACCTGCACCTGGCGGCCCTGGTGGTCGATGTGCTTGACCCGGATCTCCACCGGGAAGGTGGAGCCGTCCTTGCGGATGCCGCGCGCCTCGAACGGGCCGATGGTCTCCGGGTCGGAGCCCGGGTCCATGGTGCGGATGGAGGCGCGGTCGAGCAGCACGCTGAAAACCTGCCGGCCGACGAGTTCCTCCTCCCGGTAGCCGAACATCCGGCAGAGCTGGGTGTTCGCCTGCAGCAGGGTGCCCCGGTCGTAGATGATGATGCCCTCCCAGGTGGCCTGGGCCAGCTGGCGGAAGCGCTTTTCGCTGCGGCGCAGATCCTGCTGCAGCTGTTTGTGCTGGATGGCGTGGCCGAGGGTGCGGAGCAGGCTCTCCGGGGCGCAGGGCTTGCGGATGAAGTCGTACACGCCCTGGCGCAGCGATTCGACCGCGTTGTCGACGGTGGCGTTGCCGGTCAGGATGATGACCGCGGTGTCGGGGTGGTGGGTGCCCAGGTGCGAGGCGATCTCGGTGCCGGCCATGTCGGGCAGGTTGATGTCCACCAGGGCGGCGGCGTAGGCCCGCTGGCGCAGGCGGTCGAGCGCCTCGGCCCCGGAGTGGGCGAAATCGACCTGGTAGCGTTCGGCCTGGAGGAGGGGCTGCAGACTGCGACAGAACGGGATGGCATCGTCAACGAGGAGAACGGCATGTTCCATGGGCATCGGGGTCATCTGTCAGGGGGAGACTGCCAGTCCAACCGGTCCTCTGTCGGCATCAGCGGATGCCGCACCGGAAAAGCGTCCATAGGATGGATTCTTAAGCCTGTTTGTCGAAGAATGTCCAATGAAAAAATGCCGATAGCCGTTCTCTTGCAAGGGATTTCAGCTTGGCAGGACGAGAGTGAATACCGTTCTCCCGGATTGTGAGCCGCAGCTCACCGCGCCGCCCATCTGTTCGGCCAGGCTGCGCACGATGGCCAGGCCGAAGCCGCCGTGGCGGCCCTCCTTGCCGCTCACCCCGTCCTCGAACAGGCCCGCCTGCAGGGCCGGGTCGATGCCCGGGCCGGTGTCCTCGACCAGCACCCGCACCGTGTCCGGCCCGGGTTCGGTGCGCACCGTGATGGTGCCGCCGCCGCTGACCGCGTCCAGGGCGTTGGCCAGCAGGTTGAGCAGGATCTGGCGCAGCCGGTCCCCGTCGGCGCGCACGTTGAGCGGCTCCGGCCACGGCTGGAAGGCGAGGGTGATGCTGTTGTCCTCGGGCAGGGCCCCGCGGAACATGCGCAGGATGTCCTTGAGGCGGGGGTGCAGCTCGCTTCGGTCGGGCCGGGCGATCACCTGGGCCAGCGCCAGCTGCTCCAGGTCCAGGGTGATGCGGCCGATGCGCTCCATCTCGCTGTCGAGGATGGCCAGTTCCTCGCCGATGGGTTCGCCCCGACCGCTCTTGCGGTCGAGAATGCGCAGGTAGTTGCGCAG
>JAGODN010000389.1 GCA_017998195.1 Desulfobulbus sp.
GCTCCGCGCCCATCATCACCTTGTCCTTGGCCCGCTCGAGCAGTTCGTTGTTCACCTCGTCGCGGTTCTCGCGCGCGGCCAGCAGCGCCGCCTCGTTGACCAGGTTTTCCAGGTCCGCGCCGGAGAAGCCGGGCGTGCCGCGGGCGATCACGGCCATGTCCACGTCCGCGGCCAGCTTGGTCTTCTTGCCGTAGATTTCGAGGATCATCTCGCGGCCCTTGATGTCCGGCACCGGTACCACCACCTGGCGGTCGAAGCGGCCCGGTCGCAACAGCGCCGGGTCGAGCACGTCCGGCCGGTTGGTGGCGGCGATGATGATCACGCCGTCGTTGCCCTCGAAGCCGTCCATCTCCACCAGCAGCTGGTTGAGGGTCTGCTCGCGCTCGTCGTGGCCGCCGCCCAGGCCGGCGCCGCGATGGCGGCCGACCGCGTCAATCTCGTCGATGAAGATGATGCAGGGCGCGTTCTTCTTGCCCTGGTTGAACAGGTCGCGCACCCGCGAGGCGCCCACACCCACGAACATCTCGACAAAGTCCGAACCGGAAATGGTGAAGAACGGCACCCCGGCCTCGCCGGCGATGGCCCGGGCCAGGAGCGTCTTGCCGGTGCCGGGGGGACCGGCGAGGAGCACGCCCTTGGGGATGCGGCCGCCCAGCCGGGTGAACTTCTGCGGGTCGCGCAGGAAGTCGATGATCTCCTCCAGCTCTTCCTTGGCCTCGTCGATGCCGGCCACGTCCTTGAAGGTGACCTTGACCTCGCCCTCGCCCTGCAGCTTGGCGCGGGTCTTGCCGAAGGACAGGGCCCCGCCCTTGCCGCCCATCTGCATCTGGCGCATGAAAAAGATCCACACGCCGATGAGCAGCAGCATGGGGAACCAGGAGACGAACAGGGTCAGGTACCAGGGGGTGGCCTCCGGTTTCCGCACCGAGATGTTCACGTCCGACTTGCGCAGCATGGGCAGCAGCTCGGTGTCGCTCGGGGCCACGGTCTTGAAAGGCCGGCCGTCCTGGCCAACGCCCGAGATCTCCTCGCCCTGGATGCTCACCTTGTTGATGGCGCCGCTCTCCACGCTCGACCAGAATTCGCTGTAGGAGATGGCGTCACTCTGCTGCTGCGGCTTGTTGAACATCTGGAACAGCAGGATCATCGTCAGGCCGATGACCAGCCACATACTCAAATTCTTGTAGAAGGTATTCAAACAATCATCTCCATGGGATCTTCGTCACACGGTCCCGCTTCTGCAGACCGCACGTCCTCGTGTACGGTAAACCAATTTAATGCCGATTTTCTTTCAGTCAATGGCCTTTGCGAACTCCTGGATGGTCTTGACCCCGAGCGGGATGTGGCGCAACGATTCCAGGGCCCGGGTCATGGCCAGGCCGCCGCTGATGGTGGTGGTATAGGGGATGTGGTAGTCGAGCGCCGCCCGGCGGATGGTGTAGGAGTCCTCGGTGGTGCGGGTGCCGGCCGAGGTGTTGAGAATGCACTGCACCTCGCCGTCGTGGATCTTGTCGAGGATGTGCGGCCGTCCCTGGGAGATCTTGTGCACCTCCTCGCACCTGACGCCCGCCTGCTGCAGCCGGGCGGCGGTGCCGCGGGTGGCGAGGATGCGGAAACCGAGCGCCTCGAAGCGTTGCGCCACCGGCACCACCGCGTCCTTGTCCGGGTGGCGGACGCTGATGAACACCGTGCCGTCCGCGGGCAGGGGCGACCGGGCGGCCATCTGCGACTTGGCGAGCGCCAGGCCGAGGTCGTCGTCGATGCCCATCACCTCGCCGGTGGACTTCATCTCCGGGCCGAGCAGGGTGTCCACGTTGGGGAACCGGTCAAAGGGGAACACCGCCTCCTTGACCGTCCAGTGCGGCAGCACCTGCTCGCGGGTGCAGCCGAGTTCGGCAAGGCTCATGCCGAGCATCACCTTGGTGGCGATCCGGGCCAGGGGCACGCCGGTGGCCTTGGACACGAAGGGCACGGTGCGCGAGGCCCGGGGGTTGACCTCGAGCACGAACAGGTTGCCGCCCTGGACCGCGAACTGGACGTTCATCAGGCCGATCACGCCCAGTTCCTGGGCCATGGCCCGGGTGGCGGCGGTGATCTCCTCGACCATGGCCGGCGCCAGGGTGTAGGGCGGCAGCACGCAGGCCGAGTCGCCGCTGTGGATGCCGGCCTCCTCGATGTGCTCCATGATACCGCCGATCACGGTCCGGCTGCCGTCCGCGACCGCGTCCACGTCCACCTCGATGGCGTCCTTGAGGAACTGGTCGAGCAGCACCGGGTGCTCGCCGCCGGCCATACCCGGGATGGCCATGAAGCGGCGGATGCCCTCCTCGTTGTAGACGATGCGCATGTTGCGGCCGCCGAGCACGTAGGAGGGCCGCATGACCACCGGGTAGCCGATGTCCGCGGCCACGGCCAGGGCCTCGTCCAGGGTGTGGGCGGTGCCGTTGGCCGGCTGGCGCAGGCCGAGCTTGTGCAGGAACTGCTGGAACCGCTTGCGGTCCTCGGCCCGGTCGATGGCGTCCGGCGGGGTGCCGATGATGGGCACACCCCGCTCGGCCAGCGGCACCGCCAGGTTGAGCGGCGTCTGCCCGCCGAACTGGACGATCACCCCGTCCGGCCGTTCGCGTTCGATGATGTTGAGCACGTCCTCGCGGGTGAGCGGCTCGAAGTAGAGCTTGTCCGAGGTGTCGTAGTCGGTGGACACGGTCTCCGGGTTGGAGTTGACCATGATCGATTCCACCCCGATCTCGCGCAGGGCGAACGAGGCGTGCACGCAGCAGTAGTCGAACTCGATGCCCTGGCC
>JAGODN010000390.1 GCA_017998195.1 Desulfobulbus sp.
CCGGTGGTTCACCTTCCGTTGCTCTCCACCCTGCCTTGCGGCAACGCAGTTACTTCAGGTTTCGGGTAGGAGGCGCCTACCCGGAGGGGACTTGCACCCCTCTGACTCTGCGCCTCGGAGGCGCACTAGGAGCGGGCCATGCCCGCGATGATGTTGCCGCGACCTTGCCCCAGGCGCTTGATCCTTTTGATCGTTCCAACGCTCCAGCGTGGGAACGGGATCCTGACGCTCCCGCGTCAGCGGGTGCAAAAAACCGTGCGACCGGAAGATGCCATCCCCGACCACGGCCAAGCAATCACCTGCATCCCGCGGTGTTGTGCCGGATAAATAACCTACCCATTTCTCCTCCCTTTTCCCTGCATTGTCTTTTGCGGTTCGCCGTTTCATAGTGCATGCAGAGCGGAGCGGCCAACACGACGCCGTCCTCCGACCTTTGCCCAGGGAGCGCACCATGACCACCCCGTACCTGCACAGCGACCATTTTCCCAACTCATCCCCGGCCGCGGCCGCGCAACTGGCCGAAGACCTGGAACACCTGCTCGCCGCGGACTATCGCGGCGACCTCTACGCCATGCTCGCGGGCTGGCAGCGGGTGCTCGCCGACAACCGCAAGCGCCGCCAATGGCCGGAGCTGCACCGCAAACTGGCGACCCTGTTCCGCTGCGGCCGCACGGCCGTGGTCGACGGGCCGATGATCGGGGTTTCGCTGTCCATCCGCGACAGCGACTACTTCCGCGAGACGGCCCGCCTGCTCGGCCGGGAGCGGTCGCTGGCGGCCGCGGTGGAGTGGATGGCCACCGCCTGGAACCTGACCTTTGCCGACACCGGCCTGTGGATGGGCAAGACCTTCGAGCCGGTCAGCCGCGCGGTGGTGGCCGAGCGCACCGCAAACGACCCGGCCACCCTGGCCGGGTACGACGAAACAACCTTTCGCATCGGCCGCAACTTCTTCCGCCCGGTGGCGGACCCGTCCCCGGTGCAGGCGCTCGGCCTGCCGGTGCTCACCCGCCTGTGGCGTCTCAAGCCCCGGCCGCTGACCACCGGGGCGGAGCTGTTCGGCGGCCGGCTGCTGGCCGCCCATCTCGAGCGCGAACGGGCCATCCCCTACACCATGACCGGCGGCGTGTTCCTCGCCGAGCCCGGGGTGTCGGTGGTGCCGGAGATGCGCGGCAAGCCCGTCTTTCAGCTCAACTACCGCTGGCCGCTGCTCGAACCGGCCTATCCCATGACCCGGCTGATCGACGAACTCGTGCAGATTGGCGAGGGCATCTACCTGGGCCAGCTGGTGTTCGCCACCCGCCACTACAGTCTCGGCCGGCTGGACCTGGCACCGGCGGCCGGATCTGCGGACCGCACGGCCGGCGGCCTGTTCGCCGACTTCTCCCCGGCCCCGGGCATCGACTACGGCTACCAGAACAACGGCTTCTTCCTCATGCTCGACCCGGTGCACGCGGACCTGATTTACGCGGACACCGCCTTTCCGTGGCTGCGACCGCGGCCCGGGGAGTCCGGCTTTGCGCAAGCCGGCGACCTGGCCGCGCCGACCCGGCGGAGCGCGCCGCCGGCCGCGGCGCACGGACGCTGGCCGGCGGTGCGCGACTGGGTCAGCGGCTGGCGCGAGGATGCGGCCCTGCACGCGAAATTCACCACCCTGCTCAGCGAACCGTCACCCCGGCCCGAGGACAACGACGGGCTGACAGCCTTGCGCCACGGGGACGAGTCGATTCTGCAGATGCTCCAGCGGCTCGGCGGCGAGATCAGCGCGGCCACCGCTGTCGACGACCAACTCGAGCGCTTTGCCCCGCTGCACCGGCTGTTCCGCTGCGGCATCGCCCCGCGGGTGGTGGACGGCTCGTTCCAGGGCCACGGCCGGCCGGGCTATAACTGTCGCGTCGACGGCAGCGAGCCGCGGCCCTGGTACGGCCGGGCCGAGGTCGCCCGCAGCTTCGATTTCTACCACGGCGCCACCCTGGTGCTGCACGGCGGTCTCGGCGACGGCCTGCGGGCCGCGGCCGGGGCGGAGGAGGGGCTCTTCTACCCGGGCGCCCTGGCCACCCTGCTCACCGACGCCGCCCTCCCGGACAGGAACCGGCTGGACCTCGTCTGGCGGGCCATCGGCCGCTACCTCTTCCCCTGGGCCGGCAAGTCGTTCGAGCGGATCAGCGGCCGCAAGCTGAGCATGTTGCTCGACGAGAGCCCGGACCTGGCCGAGCGCTACCCGGAGCGGGTCAGCGAGCTGCAGTCGCGCCTGGCGAGCCGGCCGCATTACCGCCTGGTGCGGCGGGCGGCCCGCGGCGACACGCCCCCGGGCGTCCATGCGCCGCACCTCGCCGCCGGTCCCTGGGACGGGGCCATGAGCGCGGTGGACCGGGCCTGGTGGGAGCAGGAGGCGGCCGCCCATTGGGTGGACGGCAACAACATCCAGGACGAGCGCATCCTCAGCATGGATGCGCTCATGCGCGCCATCGACCTCAACTACCGGGTGCCGGACCCGGCGCTGCAGGCCCTGTCCGCAACCGGGCCGTCGCCCTTTGTCCGCCAGGGGTACAGCTTCCTCGGCCTGGCCGGCCAGCAATCGGTGCTGCCAATCAATACGGTAGGCGGCCGCCGGAAAACCGTGTTCCAGTTCCACTACCGCTATCCGCTCATCGGCGGGCCGGCGCCCATCGGTCTCTGCCTGGACGAACTGGTGGAGATCGCCGACGGCCTGTTCCTCGGCCAGCTGATCTACGCCACCGCCCTGGACGTGCCGTTCCACTCCGCGCTCGACCCGGCGGCCTACAACTACC
>JAGODN010000059.1 GCA_017998195.1 Desulfobulbus sp.
ATACTGGGTGTGGACGTGCAGATGGACAAAGGGTGCGGACATGGAACCTTCCGTGGGATAATGGGTCGGGTCGCGGGGACCGGGACGGCAAGCGGCAAGGCCGGCGACGCGGTCCCGAGAAAAAAGAATTGAGGGTCGGGTCGGCTCCGCCCCGGTCGGCGGCCGCAGCGCAGCGCGATCGGTGGGGCCGGCTTACGGGGTGGAGGCCGGCGGCAATCCCCGGGCACCGTCGCGCAGGGTCTCGCTCAGCTCGGCCCCTTCGAGCCGGGCGCCGGTGAGGTCGGCCTTGATCAGGTTGGCGCCTTTCAGTTTGGCGCCGCGCAGGTCGGCGCCGCGCAGGTTCGCCCCGGGCAGGTTGGCGTAGACCAGGGTGGCGCCCTGCAGGTTGGCCTTCTGCAGGTCGGCCCGGCGGAGATTGGCCATGCTCAGGTTGGCGCCGTGCAGGTCGGCGCCGGCGAGCTTTGCCCCGGCCAGTTCGGCCTTGCCCAGGTCCGCGCCCGCCAGGTTGCAGCCCGGACAGTCGCGGGCCAGGAATTCGACGGTCACGCTGGTGTCCCCGGCGTCGGCCGAGGGCTGCGGCCGATCCTCGACCACCGGCGGCGCGGCCACCGCCCGGTTTTCGGGTTGTTTTTCGACTTCCGGCGAAGACCCGGCCAACTGGTCCCCGGTTGCGCGCAGGGGCCGGCGCCGCTCAGTGCGCTCGCCCGCTGCGGCCAGCGACTCGCTGTCGCCGGACTGCTGCGCCCCGGAAAAGCGGATCACGCCGTTGCCGCCGGCCAGGTAGAGTGTGCCGCCGGCCGACTGCCGGTACGCCTCCAGGCAGCGCAGGTCACCGTACCACCAGGATTCCATGCGCAGACAGAGTTCGCCGCCCTCGCTCACCTGCCAGCGGCCCGCGTCCCGGTCGGCATACTGATCGCGGCCGTACACCCGGCCCGCAGGGTCGAAGTAGAGCGCCACCTCCTCGTTGTAGGCGTGCAGCCGGAGGGTGTTGCCCCTGACCAGGGTGTGCAGGTCGCGGGCGGCCAATCGCCTGGCGCCGTGTTCCTTGACGAGCGAGTTGACCGTGGTCGGACCGCAGCCGCAGAGCAGGGCCGAGGCAAGGACGAGGAGCAGCAGCGGGCGCATCGGGACCTCTCGATAAGATGAAATAAATCAGGTTGTTGCGATGGGGACGGCAGCGGCCGGGCGGCCGCGGGGCAGGCCCTATAATACACGGCCGGCGCCATTTTGCACCCGGATTTTCCGGTGGCGCGCACCGGGCTGCCAGGGTCAGAACAGGGGCGGATCGGGGCGGTTGTCGTCCTCTATGCGGAACCGTTCGCGGATGCGGGCCAGCGGCACCAGGTCGGCCTTGCGCTCCGAGGGGGTGAGAAAGGAGAGCAGCTTGGTCTTGAGCACCGTGGGGTTGACTTCACCCTCTATGGCGATGATCCCCTCGAGGATGATCTTCTGCAGCAGCAGTTCGTGGTTGGTGCGTTCACGCAGGTTGGCGGCACAGGGGATGAACACGAAGTTGGCGAGGATCAGGCCGTAGAGGATCGAGGTCAGGGCGAGCGGCACGGTTCTGAGGATGATGCCGGTCTCGCCGATGCCGCCGAGCAGGGGGATGAGGCCGGCCACCGAACCGACGATGCCGAACGCCGGGCAGAAATCGGCAATGGTGCGCAGCACCCGCTCGCTGTCCTCGCGGCGCAACTTGAAGAAATACATCTCGGTGTTGAGGATGTCGCGGATCTGCTGCGGTTCGTAGTTGTCCACCAGGCAGCCCAGGCCCCGGCGCAGGAACAGCACCGAGGTCTCGTGCTCGTCCTTCTGCAGGGAGAGGATGCCGGCCATGCGCGACTTGATCGCCAGGTCGATGAGGATGTCGACGATCTCGGCCTCGGGTTTCAGCCGCGACCGGTAGGAGGCGCGCACCACCCGGGCGACGATGCCGAGCCGCTCGAGCCGGAAACAGAGCAGGGCCGCGGTGGCGCTGCCGCCGACCACGATCATCAGGCTGGCCAGGTTGAGGTACAGGCCGAGATGCCCCTTGAGCAGGAAGCCGGCGAAAAAGACGGAGGCACAGAGGAGCAGGCCGAGCAGGTGCTGGTATTTCATCGATTGGGGGGTCCTGTCACGGGCTGGGTGCCGGTTGCCGCGGGTGCGGGTTCGGCCGCCACCGGTTCCCGCGAGAGGAGGATGTCCACCCGCCGGTTGGCGCGGCGACCCTCCTCGCTGGTGTTGGGTTGCACCGGCCGGAACGAGGCATGGCCGCTGACACTGAACTGGCCGGCCGGCAGGCCGCTGGCCTCGATCAGGAAGCGGGCCACCCGGCTTGCCCGGGCGAGCGACAGTTCCCAGTTGGAAGGATAGCGGGCGGACTGCATCGGCCGGTCGTCGGTGTGGCCGATGACGTTGATCATGTAGGGGGTTTTGGCGATCACCGGCACCAGTTTCTCGAGCGCGGCCCGCGCGGCCGGGGTGAGGTCGGCCTGGGCCGAGGGGAAGAGCAGGTCGCCGGTGAGGCTGATGCGCATGGCCTTGTCCGGCACCAGTTCCACCGAGGCGAACCGCTCCAGCTTTTCCGCGGCCACGGTCACCCGGGAGAGGTCGTAGAGGCCGGTGAGCAGTTCCTTGCTCGCGGTCGCTGCCGGCTCCGGCGCGGGCGTCGGCGCCGGTTCGGCAGGTGGCGGCGCGGGTTTCGGCTCTTGCTCGAGCCGGTGGCGGATGAGCACGTCCGCGCCGGTCTGCTCGCGGCGCGCGGGCTCGGCCTCGTCGCGCGGGGCCGGACTCCGCCGGCTCACCTGCTGGGTGATCGGGTGGAACACCAGGGTGGAATTGGTCGCCTCCGCCTGCACCGGCAGGGTCTCGTCCGCCACCCGGTTGGGGCTGCCGTGGGCGGCGATCTCCTGCTGGGTGCGCTGGTGGACGAACAGGGTGAGGAAGAGGACGAACATGGTCATCATCAGGTCGGACCAGGCGATGGACCAGTGGGCCGGCCGCGGGATGCGCGAGCGGTAGAAGGAGTCCTCGACCACGAACACCGGCTGGGCCGTCTGCTGCCAGCCGGCCAGAAGCGGCGATGGCGGGGGCGTCGGTGCGTCGGCCGGTGGCGGGGCGGGGGGTGGTTCCGGGGGATGCGCGGTCATACCCGTTCTTCGACAGAATCCCGGCGGAACACAAGGGGAAATTTCGTCCTCGACCCGTTCGCAGCCCTTGCCGCACCGACGCCGGCAACAAAAAAGCCCCGGTCGCATCGCTGCGACCGGGGCAAGGAAACACGAGGACGTTCGAGCCGGACGGCTATTTCTCGTCGTCCTGCAGGGATTTGACCAGGAGGCCGCCGGCGAGCCCGAGCAGGCCGATCTCCTTCACCTGGTTTTTGGCGGCGATGGACATCCTGGTGAGCATGGAGCGGCGCATGGATACCTTGGGCATCTCCTGCGGCGCGGCCTGCATGAGCAGTTCCATGTCCCCCTTCTTGCTGGCGAAGTACAGGCCGTGCGGGCCGATCTGCACCGCCGTGGAGGTCAGGCCGACCGCACCCTTCTTGACGTACTGGGCGATCTCGGACTTCGGGTCGTCGAGGTCGCCGAAGATGCGCGCCCGCGCCAGGCAGGTCTGCACGCAGGCCGGCTCCAGGCCCTCGGCCACGCGCGGCATGCAGTAGGTGCACTTGTCCGCCTTGCCGAGGCTGTTGTCGTCCTTGAGGCCCTCGTCGATGTAGCGGGCGTTGTACGGGCAGGCGTCACGGCAGGCGCCGCAGCCGATGCAGCGTTCCCGGTCGATCTGCACCGTGCCGTTGAACGGATCCTTCCAGGTGGCGGCCACTTCCATGGTCACCGTCTTGCCGGTCTTGGCGTCCTTGAAGGTGACGCTGACCGGTTCGGCCGGGCACACCGGCACGCAGGGCGGCTCGGCGCAGTGGTTGCACAGCCCCGGGTAGTAGGTGGAGGCCATGCCGGTCGAGGTGATGCTCGGCCCCAGGCGATGCACCCAGTTGCGGTCGAATTGAGCGGGCACTTCCCACTCGGCTTTGCAGGCGATCACGCAGGCATGGCAGCCCACGCACCTGTCCACATCTATAACCATGCCATATTGCATTGCGACTCTCCTTCAGAGGTGGTCAGAACTGTCGGCGGCTTCCGCGCCCGGGTCAGCTGGCCTTCACGAGTTTGACGAAGTTGTTGCGCATGCCGTGCGCCCCGGTTTCCGGGTCCACGGCGATTTTGGTGATCAGGCTCTGATCGTCCACGCCTTTGTTGCAGCCAACGGTCAACTCCGGATTCATGGAGCCGAAGCCATGATGCATATAAACGCAGTCTTCGCGAATACCCGGGGTCACCTTGACGGTGGTGGTGGTGCGGGATTTGATCCCGTCCTGGTTGGTCAGGCTGACCCGGTCGCCCTCCTTGAGTCCGAGCCGGGCGGCCAGTTTGTCGTTCACCCACACCGGGTTTTCGCTCTGGGCAGCCATCAGCCAGGCATTGTTCTGAGTGCGGTTGAAGGTGTGCACCGGCGAACGGCCGTAGATCAGCCGCTGGAATCCCTGGGGCGGTCGTTCCACCGGGATGTAGGTGGGGATGGCCGGGTAGCCGTTCTCTTCCAGTTCGTCGTTCTTGAACTGGACGACCAGATCCTCGGAGACACCGTAGGGATCCTTGCCGGGCTGGATGTGGATGCCACCTTCGGCCTTGATCTGGGCGAGGGTCAGGTTGGCGCCGGCGAGCATCTTGTCGATCAGCTCCTCCTGCGTCTGCACCGGGATCTTGTCGCCGTAGCCCATACGTTTGGCGATCTCGTTGGTGATGTAGATGCTCTCCTTGCGCTCGAACCCGGGCGCGACCAGCGGCATACGCGGGGCGATGTACTGCTGGTGCTCGTCCGCGAAGTTCCACTGCGTGCCGGTTTTGATCATGTCGTACCGTTCCAGGTACGAGGTGTCGGGCAGGAGGATGTCGGCGTACATGGTGATGTCGGTGGGCATCACGTCCACGCACAGGACGAAATCCATCTGCTCGAGCATTTTGATGGTCTTCGCCTGGGCGGGCATGGTTTGCATGGGGTTCTGCCCCCAGATGACGCAGCCCTTGATCGGGTAGGGCTTGCCGGTGATGGCCGCGTCGCGGATCAGCTCGGTCGGCGTGCCGGGGGGCGAGTAATGATGGACGTTGGCCATCTCCCGCAGGTTGCCTTCATGCTCTCCTTCCTTTTTCGGCCAGCCGACCTTGCCGATCTTGGGCCCCTTGGGCGGAACGAAAGCACCCTTGACGCCAAAGGCGCCGAGCAGGCCGGTGAGACAGGCGAGGGCCCGCTGACGCTGGAAATCGGTCCCGTACCAGGTCACATGACGGCCCGGGTGGATGGAGACATGCGGCATGTTGGCGGCCAGCAGGTCGGCCACTTCCTTGATCTGGGCGGCCGGGATGTCGCATTCCGCGGCTGCCTTCTCGAGCGTCCACTCCTTGATGCCCTCGGCCATTTCCTCGAAGCCCTCGCCGTGCTCCTCAACGAAGTCAGCGGCGTACTTCTCGTTCTGGATGAGGTAGTTCATGATCGCCAGCAGGAAAGCGGTGTCCGTGCCCGGGCGGATGGGCACCCAGATGTGGGATTTCGCCGCCGCGGCCGAGTAGCGCGGATCGACCACGATCAGTTTGGCGCCGTTCTCCAGCCCCTTGAGGTAGCGTTTGAGGTGGCTGACATGAATGTTTTCACCCAGGTGGCAGCCAATGAAAAACATGACCTTGGCGTTGGCCATGTCCACGTCCTCGTTGGGCGGGGTGTCGATGGTGGCCATGTAGGCGGTGTCGCGCACGCCGCGGCACTGGAAGAAGCTGGCCTCGGAGACGTTGTGGGTGCCCACGGTGTTTTCCAGGAAGCTCATCGGGTAGGTGGCCGTGGAGCCGTGCGGGAACATGGCGATGCCCTTGGCGCCGTAGGTGTCGACAACGGCCTTGAGCTTGCTGCCGCAGGTGTCCAGCGCCTCCTCCCAGGAGATCCGCTGCCACTTGGGCGCGCCGCGCTTGCCGACGTTCTTGAGCGGGTACTTGAGCCGGTCCGGGTCGTACAGGTAGGCCACGCCGGCGTTGCCGCGGGCGCACAGGGACACGCCGTTGTCGATGGACTTGGGGTTGCCCTCGAGCTTGACCAGGCGGCCGTCACGGACCTTGCCGACCAGCTGGCAGCGCCAGAAGCACATCTCGCAGACGCCGCCGACCGCGGTCTGGGTATTCTTGAAGCTGCCCGGCGCAACCAGCGGCGCCTTGACGACGCCCGATTGGGCCCTGGCCGCCACCTTGGACAGCGGCACGGACGCAGCGGCAAGCGAGGCGGCCTTGAGGAAATTCCGCCGGGTGAGGTTCGTTGCCATTTACTGTTCCTCCTTGGTGAAAAAGTCGATTAACTGGATCGACACCGTGTAGAAGGGATGTCGAACTTCTTGCATGCAGCGTTCCTTGAACCGCGTGAACCAGGGCCGGAACAGGGTTCGCAGGAAGACCTCCTCGGCCTCGACCTGGCCTTCGCCGGTCAGGGCCGCGAGAAAATCGAGTTCCAGGGCGAGGTGGTCGGCGGGTTCGGTCTCGCTGGCCAGGTCGTAGCCGTGCGCCCGGTAGAAGTCGCGGGTGCGCTCGGTGGTCGGGCCCTGGAGGGTGCCGCTGCCGTCCAGGTACACCGAGGCGTAGGGCGGCACGGTGACGTGGGGCACGGCGTTGATGAACAGGCGGGTGTAGGCGGTGCGGAGGTCGTCGAGCGGGTCTGCGGACCGGCGGCGCCAGTCTTGGAAGGCGGCCCGTTCCCCGGACCAGTCGAGGGAGTCGAGCAGGGATTCCAGGGTATCGAACAGCTGCTCGTTGCAGCTGGCCGCCTCCGGGTAGCGCATGGTCAGAGCGAGCAGGGAGTAGATGGCGCTGAGGGTGGCGTCTTCGCCGGCCGGGGCGTTGCCCTGATCGAGTGTGGTGGGTGCGGCTGTCATAACCCTCTGCGGTGGTCGCGGTTCTGCTGCGCTGGGCGACGTGGCCGTTCCGCCGGCGGGCGGCGGCAGCGGTGGGTGCGCCCGCGGGCCGAAAAGGATGCAGGCGCAAGTCCCGCCACCGCCCGGCAAGGCGCTGAAACGGCCCTTTATAAGCCGCACACTGTAGCATACTCGAGCCGAGAGTACAAGGAACCTCTGGCCGGCGGGACAGGATTTGCAGGGCCTCCGCCGAGGAGAGAAAAACGGGCGCGGAGGACCGGCCCGGCCGCCTGCGACCGTGGCCCTGCCGCTGGCGGCGGCGGTCCGTGCGGTCCGGCCGGCAGGGTGCCGGGTGCGGATGCCCGCGGACGCCCTGCCGCTGTCAGCGCACGGAGCCGGGGCTTGCCGCTTGACGCTCGCCCGGTTTGCCGTTATAAGGTCAAATTCACGAATGTTTTGTCGGTTTGTGCCGCATCCGCCCGCGGGTGCGGCGCCCCCCTTCACCGCACGAGGTCGAACGCACATGGAACTGCACATCCCCATCGGAACCCAGGGCAAGGAAGCGTTGAGCGTCACTTTCGAGAACACCGCGGCCCGCTACGGCAGCGGCCTGGTCGAGGTGTTCGCCACCCCGGCCCTGGTCGCCCTCATGGAGAGCACCTGCCTCGCCTCGGTGCTGCCCTTCCTGCCCGAGGGCTGGGGCACGGTGGGCGTCAAGGTGGACATCGTCCACACCAGGGCCACGCCGGTGGGTCAGCGGGTGAGCTGCGAGTCCACCCTGGTGGAGGTCGACCGCCGCCGATTGGTGTTCGAGGTGGTGGCCCACGACGAACGGGGCGAGATCGGCCGCGGCCGGCACGAGCGGTTCGTCATCGACACCAAGAAATTCATGGAAAAGCTCTGACTGGGCCGGTTGTGGCCCGGCGGACCGCTCAGTCCGCCGGCCGGTGGTAGCGGCTGAGCACGCCGTAGAGCATGTCGGGCAGGTCGTTCTTCTGCCGGGAGGAGCGCTGGATCTGCTTGAGGCACTTGTCGAAGGTGAGCGGTTCCCCCAGCGAGATGTGCCGCAGGATGAGCGAGATGAGCCGGGTGATGGTGGTCAGGTTGGAGATGCGCGACTGCAGTTCGTGGTCGCGGTCAAAGGCGGTGGAGGCGAACACCTCCACCGGCCTCCCCTCGACCTCGCTCACCGACAGGTACCACTTGTTGCGGTCCCGGTCGATGGTGCGGTAGCGCTTGCCGTCGAGCACGTCCGGCAGCTCCGCCTCGCTCTCGATGCGTCGGGCACCGGCCCGGGGCAGAATGGCCTCGTCCTGATGGCGCAGCCACAGGGTCTTTACCACCTCCGGGTGCTCCCGGACATACCGCTCCACCGCCAGGCAGGCGGAACAGGTGGCGGGGTCGTCACCCGGCGGCGGGCTTGCCAGTTCGAGGCCGCAGAGGCTGCAGCGGCCGGCGTGGGATTCGGCTGTCACGATGTCGCTCCGTCGTGGAAGATGCGTTGGCAGGGGGAGGGGCGTCGGCCGCCCCGGACCGGCGCAGAATACCTCTGTGCCGGGCAACTGGCAAGGGCTGTGAAGGTCCGGTGCCGCCGCCGGCCCGTCGGCCTTTTCCCTTGCACATTCATTCGGGCTTGGTAAAATCTTGCGTTTTGCTCCGACCCAACACTCAATTGCTTGCCAGCGGGAAGAACGATGGATTACCGGGAAACACTGAACCTGCCGCAGACCAGTTTCAAGATGAAGGCCAATCTCACTCAGCGGGAGCCGCTCGTGCTCAAGCGCTGGGAGCGGGAGGGGCTCTACCGGCAGCTGCAGCAGGCCGCGGCCGACCGGCCGCTGTTCATCCTCCACGACGGTCCGCCCTACGCCAACGGCAACATCCACTTGGGCACCGCTTTCAACAAGGTGCTCAAGGACATCATCCTGCGCGCCAAGCGCATGGCCGGCTGCAACGCCCCCTACATCCCCGGCTGGGACTGCCACGGCCTGCCCATCGAGCACAACGTCGACCTGGAACTGGGCGAAAAGAAGCAGACCATCCCTGTGCTCAGCAAGCGGGCCGCCTGCCGCAAGTATGCGGAGAAGTGGATCAAAACCCAGCGCGAACAGTTCAAGCGGCTGGGCGTGCTCGGCGACTGGGACAATCCCTACCTGACCATGAACCACGCCTACGAGGCGGTGATCGCCCGGGAGTTCAACCGCTTCCTGCTCTCCGGGGCCGTGGTCCGCGCCAAGAAGCCGGTCTACTGGTGCGCCACCTGCGGGACCGCCCTGGCCGAGGCCGAGGTGGACTACGCCGATCACAGTTCGCCGTCGATCTACGTCAAGTTTCCGGTGGTCGACGACCTGGCCGGGGTGGCGCCGGAACTGGCCGGCCGCAAGGTCCAGGTGCTCATCTGGACCACCACCCCCTGGACCCTGCCCGCCAACCTGGCGGTGGCCTTCCACCCGGACCTGGCCTATGCCGCGGTCGAGGTGCGGGGCGAGGTGTGGATCCTCGCCAGCGAACTGGTCGGCCCGTGCATGCAGCTGTTCGGCATCGACGACCACCGCCTGCTCGCCACCTTCTCCGCCGCCGGCCTGGAAGGGAAGCGGTGCCGCCATCCCTTCCTCGAACGCGATTCGCTCTTGGTGCTGGCCGACTACGTCACCGCCGACTCGGGCACCGGCTGCGTGCACACCGCGCCCGGCCACGGCGCCGACGATTACCTGACCGGACGGCGCTACGGGCTCGAGGTGCTCTCGCCGGTGGACGACGACGGCCGCTTCACCGCCGAGGCCGGCCGCTACGCGGGCGAGCAGGTGCCGCAGGTGAACCGGCGGATCATAGCCGACCTGGCCGCCGACGGCTCGCTCGTCAAGGAGCAGGTGCTCAACCACAGTTACCCGCACTGTTGGCGCTGCAAGGAGCCGGTGATGTACCGGGCCACGGCCCAGTGGTTCATCTCCATGGACAGCCTGCAAC
>JAGODN010000058.1 GCA_017998195.1 Desulfobulbus sp.
GAACCGCCCAGCGGATCGGCCACACGGCAGACCTGGGACTCTTCCTGGATGATAATCTGGGTGTTGCGGGCGATGCGGGCCGAGAACTCGGTCGGCAGGCAGACGGCTTCGTCGAAGGAGTTGGTGTGCAGCGACTGGGTGCCGCCCAGAACCGCGGACATAGCCTCGATGGTGGTGCGGATGATGTTGTTGTACGGATCCTGCTCTGTGAGTGACCAGCCGGAGGTCTGGACGTGGGTCCGCAGCATGGACGACTGCGGCTTCTTCGGGTTGAACTGCTGCATGAGCTTGTACCACAGGAAGCGGGCAGCCCGCAGCATAGCGATTTCCATGAAGAAGTTCATGCCCACGCCGAAGAAGAAGGAAAGACGCGGGGCAAAGGTGTCGATGTCCATGCCGGACTTGAGCGCAGCGCGAACATACTCGACGCCGTCAGCCAGGGTAAAGGCGCACTGGAGGACAGAGTCGGCACCGGCTTCCATGATGTGGTAGCCGCTGATGCTGATCGTGTTGTACTTCGGCATGTTCTTCGAGCTGAAGGCCATGATGTCGGACACGATCCGCATGGAGGGCTCGGGCGGATAGATGTAGGTGTTCCGGGTCAGGTACTCTTTGAGGATGTCGTTCTGGATGGTGCCCTGCAGCTGCTCCTGCTTGACGCCCTGCTCCTCGGCGGCCCCGATCCACATGGCCAGAATCGGGATAACGGCGCCGTTCATGGTCATGGAGACGGACATCTCGTCCAGCGGGATGCCGTCGAAGAGGATCTTCATGTCCTCGATGGAGTCGATGGCCACGCCGGCCTTGCCGATGTCACCGGCAACGCGGGGGTTGTCCGAGTCGTAACCGCGGTGGGTGGAAAGGCTGAAGGCGACCGACAGACCCTTCTGGCCGGCGGCAAGGTTCTTGCGGTAGAATTCGTTGGAAGCCTTGGCAGTGGAGAATCCGGCGTACTGACGGATGGTCCAGGGCCGGCCGGCGTACATGGTGGCCATCGGCCCACGGGTGTAGGGAGCCATGCCCGGGAACATGCTGAGGGACTCGAGCCCCTTGAGGTCGCCGTCATAATACATGCACTTGACGGTGATGCCTTCGGGCGACTTCCAGTTCAGCGTGTCCGGGGATTTCCCCTTCATCTGCTTGCTCGCCATTTCTACCCACTGCTCATAACCTGTTGCCATAACCTGTGCTCCTTGTGGTTGCTTGAGGGGAATTTCCCCGGTTGAAAATATGAACGTACCTGACCAGCAGCAACCTTTGCAAAAGGGAGAAAGGTTGCTCCCGGTCCGGGATTGCCCGACCCCTCAGGCTTTCGTTGCCGCGACAGCCCGAGGGGGTGGCAGTCTTCTTACATGCGCTGGGAAAGTTCGACCAGAATGCCGCCGGTCGCCTTGGGGTGCAGGAAGGCGATTTTGCAGTTGCCGGCACCCATGCGCGGGGTCTTGTCGATGAGGGCCACGCCTTTTTCCTGCAGTTCGGCCAGTGCCTCCTCGATATTTTCCACCTGGAAGGCGACGTGCTGGAACCCGCCCTTGCCGCCGTTCTTCTCGATGAATTTGGCGATCGGCCCATCGGGCGAGGTCGAAACCAGCAGTTCCACTTCACTTTGGCCCACCGGGAAAAAGGCGGTGGTGACCTTCTGCTCCTCGACAGTCTCCGAGCCGTGCAGTTTGAGGCCGAGAACGTCGGACCAGAATTTGCTGCCTTCTTCCAGACTGTTGACTGCGATGCCGAGATGGTCGATTTTCAGAATTTTCATAGCGTGTTCTCCTTCCCGGCCGTTCTATTGCCGGAATTTTTCATAATGTCAATAGCCTGGACGATCCGTGGCTCTCAACATAGTGGCGCCCAATGGGGTAACCACTGGGCCATGGTACGTTTTGACAAGTTTCAACAATGCAGGGGGCGATGCTCTGTGTTCCGTGCAACCGGTCTTCTTTTCAATATTTCTTAAAGATGAAGGTAACGCCCTTGTGCACGCAAAAGGCAGGCCGCGCCGACGTAAGGTCGGCACGGCCTGTCAGGCACAGAATTATTTTGCCACCCGTTTGACGAAAGCGCCACCCGGATCGACAACTTCACGAATCAGGCGAACTTCTTCCACCGTGGGAGCCGGGAACTCGCTGACATTCGGCGCGACCAGCAGTTCGAAACCGGTGGCGGCCTGGATGCTCTCCACGGTCTCCCCCGGGAAGGTTTGGATGAGGCGCATCCTTTTGGTTTTCTCTTCAAAGTCGAAGATGCCCTTGGTGGTGATGAGCCGATAGGGGCCCTGACCCTGCATGCCGGCTTTCTCGCGGGCGCCGGGGCTGCCGTCAAGGTGTCCGGGGCTGGTAATGTACGACAGCTTTTCGTTAAATTTTTTCTTGTCGTGGGGCACGATGAGAATGGTCCGTTCGCAGGAGGCGGCCATGTCGCTGGCGCCGCCGCTGCCCGGAAGGCGGACTTTGGGTTTTTTGTAGTCTTCGGGGAAATTTCCCATCATGGTGGAGTTCAGGTTGCCGTACATGTCAACCTCGGCACCGCCGATGAAGCCATAGTCGGCAAAACCGCGCTGGGTCAACTCAAAAGCGGCGTTCAGTCCTTTCATGTAGGAGGCGCCGGTGCCGGTCTTGGAATCACCAACCGAGATGGGCAGACCGTGTTTCAGGGGCGGGCCCATGGCCCCGGCCTCGAAGACCGGAATCAGCCCGGGCGCATGGGTGAGGCTTGCCAGGAGCGAGGCGACCATGGGGAGGCCCGTCCCGACAAAGACGATTTTATTGTCTTCCAGTACTTTTGACCCCGCCACAACGATGATCTCTTGGGCGGTGTAATCTGTAGAAACTGTCATGATGACTCCTTGTCTGTAGGTTCCGGGAGGTTCCGCTTCAATTATGCAAATACGGCGGGCGATCAGGCCAGTCGCTCGCAGTGAACCGCCTCGGCGGCCTTGGCGGCGAGCAGTTTCGAGACCGGGAAGAGATCCAGGTACTGCTCAAAGTTTTCGACGCCGAAGATATATTTGTCATAGAAAGCTTTCAGCCCGTCGAGCGACCCGCCCTTGGCGATGGGTGCAATGAGTCCGAGGAGTTCGCGGATGTGATCGCCCTCGAAATAGTAGTGGCGGCGGCATGCGCCCGGGAAAGCGCCGTACGGAACGTGAACGACCGCGTCGACTGCCGGGAAGGGGATCAGGATGTCCTTCGGGCTGCTGACGATCAGTTCATGAGATACCAGCTGTTCGCAGGTGACGATGGTGTGGGCCGAGGCCATGGCGATCTCGGGGCAGGTGGCGTCGGTACCGCGAATGATGCAGTTACCGAATTTGTCGGCGGCCTGAACGTGAATGAGACCAACGTTCGGGTTGCTCGCCGGCACAAGACCGATGGGGCGACCTGTGAAAGGACAGTCCATTATCTTGGTGCGGCTGGTGTTCTTGATGTCACCGGCCAGCGGTCCGCGGGTGGGCAGGAAAGGCAGGCCCATGGCGCCGGCTTTGAACCGGGCGGACATATTGTAGTTACTCCAGTCCTCGAATTCGATCAGGGCGCGCTCGGCGAGATACCGCCAGGCCGGTGACAGACCAAACGACTCGTGGCCCCAGTAGGCCAGCTCGATCCGTTTGAAGGAAAAATGCTCGGGCCTGGCCATCATTGCACCGGCGAGAATTTCCGGCCCCATTCCTGCAGACTGGAAGGAAAGGGTCAGGTCTTTGCGCCCCTGGCGAATCATCTCGTGGCAGCTGGCCATCGGCTGGCGAAGGTTGACGAATCCACCGATGCCGACATTGTCACCATTCTTGATGAATTTGGACACCGCTTCCTTCAGCGTCATCCGTTTGTCTTTCTTTGACTTGTCCTTGTTGACAAGCGCCTTTCTAGCTTCGTCGGGTGATAAACCTGTCCAGAACATTTTCGCGTTAGTTTCCAATGTGTACCTCTTCCTGTCTGTCAAGCGTTTTTGTTTCCCGGTTTCCCTGCGCGGCAGATCTCCCGGATCCCCCTTCACAAAAAAAGACCGTAAAATAGCGCGTGCAAACTTCGCTATCTTAACGGTCTCCTTTTTGAACCGATCGGCTTTTCACTTGTCTTTCTTCGTCTCATGCGCTGCTCTAAACTCCACTCGGATTCTTCGTCGAAGACAGTCTTTTTTCCCGCTGCACCTGCTGCTGTGTCCCGATTCACCCGTAGAGTGAACCGACGTCCAACGTCAACCTGGAAATTAAGACTCTTTCCTCACGCCAGTTCGGAAAAGCTAATGTTCGATCTTACGATCTTGAGTGCTGTTCAACGGCCTCGATAGTCTCTCTGCCTCGTGGAAACGCCTTGCCGGCGGATGGTCCTTATCCCGACTGAAACGCCGGATGCTTCTGAGAAAAACAAGTAAATGACTAAAACTAGACAACTAGATGTTGGCTCTACCTATTTGAACTCCGGTCTTTTGTCAACAGCAAAAAAACGGCAAAAGAAGGAAATGAATGCCTATTCAGGAGCATTGTTCCATATAATAGGAAGATAATGGCCGGACGGATGTATCCGATTTTTTTACGCCTGGAAGCCGCACACTGATCCCAGCCACAAACGGCTGGCGACAGACGCCATTATCGGCCGGGCAGGAGAAAAATAGGTAAAGAATTCAACACATCCGATCTTGTTGCCGAAAATCCCGAGGTGTAGTACGTGTACGCCGTGCGCGGAGGCGCGGGAAAGAATAGGCGATTCCGTTCGCAGTGCGGCAGACGAATGGAATGGTTCAGACTCAATCCAATCTGGGAGTGCGGCGATGAAAATTTATACCGGCGGTGGAGACAAAGGCAAAACCAGTCTTTTTTCGGGGGAGCGGGTTCCGAAGCACCATCTGCGCATCGAGGCGTACGGCGATATTGACGAACTCAATTCCCTGCTGGGCGCAGTGACCTCGTATCTTCCCGCCACCGAGCAGGCCGTCCGCGATGACCTGGATCTCGTTCAGTCCAACCTGTTCATGGCCGGGGCGTGGCTGGCGACAACTCCCGATTCCTCGGCCACCGCCTACCTGCTCCCTTTTTCACCGGAGCACGCCAAGGGACTCGAAGGGCGCATCGACGCATTGTCTGATGCCCTGCCTGAACTCAAGGAATTCATCCTGCCGGGCGGACAGCCGGTGGCCGCCTGGTCGCATGTGGCCCGCACAGTCTGCCGGCGTTGCGAACGCCGCCTGACCGAACTGATTGCAGAAGCCAGTAATGGCGATGGCGACCAGTTGCCGGCCATTCAAGTCTACCTGAACAGGTTGTCCGATTATCTTTTTGTGCTGGCCCGCCACCTGAACAAGGTGCTTGGCACGGCTGACAAGACCTGGAAAAAATGAACGGAGGGAACGCTTCCGGCGTCCGGGTCCAGGTGCTGAACCGGGTCTGGCTGGACGGGGAGAACTTCGAACTTACCTGCACCCGGCCGGAGAACTTTTCCTTTCTCGCCGGCCAGCATGTGAGCCTTGGTCACGGCAACCTCGAGCGGGACTATACCATCGTCTCGGCAACCGATGCGGAGGAACTGCGGTTTCTCATCAGGCGGATGCCCGGTGAGGGGATGAGTGATCGGCTCGCGGCAGTCCTCCCGGGCGCCAGCCTGAGTTTGGGCAGGGCCACGGGCTACCTGACCTTCCGGCCGGCCGGCCGGATCGATGTGTTCGTGGCCACCGGCGTGGGGGTGGCGCCTTTCGTTGCCATGGCTGCCAGCGGTGTGCGCGGCTTCACCATGATTCAGGGGGCGAGAACGCCTTCGGGACTGTTCTACCGGTCACTCCTGGAGAGTGCGGCGGCAACCTGGGTGGGCTGCCTGAGCGGAGAGGGAACGCGCAGTACTGCACCGGGATCCCTTTTTCCCGGCCGAGTGACCGTCTACATCGACGCCCACCTGCCGCCGGGCGAGTACGATTTCTACCTGTGCGGCTCCCGGCCGATGATCCACGACCTCACCCACCTGCTCGACCAGCGCTTCCCCGCCGCCAGAATCTACAGCGAAGCCTACAGCTGACCGGCCCGCCGCATCGCATTGCAGCGGGCCGGTTTCGGTTCAGATCAGCCCCTGCATGTAGCGATGCATGGATTCGGCCGCGTCCAGCCCCTGGCAGACCGCCTTGGCCACGGTCTTGGGACCGAGCACGGTATCACCGCCGGCAAAGATCCATTCCACGCTGGTCTGCAACGTGACCGGGTCGACCACGTAGGTACCCCGCGGGGTGACCTCCACCTTCACGGTCGGGTCGTACACGGGGATGGACTTCTGCCCCACCGCCGGAACCAGGACATCCGCCTCGAGGATGAACTCGGAACCCGGCACCGGCTGCGGCGAACGCCGGCCTGATTCGTCCTCTTCGCCCAGGTCCATGCGGACAAACTCGACCCCGGTCAACTGACCGTCCCTGGACAGGATCCTGGTCGGCGCGGCCAGGAAGATGAGCCGCACGCCCTCCTGATCGACATGATGCACTTCCATAGGTGCGGCCGGCATCTCCTCGCGGGTTCGACGGTAAACGATGGTCACGTCCTTCCAGCCCGAGCGCAGCGCCACTCGGGCCACGTCGATGGCCACGTTGCCGCCGCCGATCACCACCACCCGGTCGCCAAGGGCGATCTCGTGGCCGGAGAGCATCTGCGCCAGGTAATCGATGCCGGACATCACGCCCCTGGTCTCGGTCTCGCCCTCGAGCCCGAGCCGCTGGCTCTCGTAGGCGCCGATCCCCAGGAACACGGCGGCAAAGCCCTGTTCGTGCAGGTCGGACAGGGTCAGGTCCTTGCCCACGGTGACGCCGGTGCGCACGGTGACCCCGCACTGCTGCAGGGCGTACAACTCGGCGCCGATGATGTTGCGCGGCAGGCGGTAATGGGGGATGCCGACACTGAGCATGCCGCCGAACACCGGCAGCGACTCGAAAATGGTGCAGTCGTAGCCCTTGTGCGCCAGGGAGTGGGCCACGGTGATGCCGGCCGGGCCAGAGCCGATGATGGCCGCCTTGATGCCGTTGCTTTTGACACAGCGGAGCGACAGGTTCTTGCCGTTGATGATCATCCAGTCGGCGAGGAACCGCTCGAGCATGCCGATGGCCACCGGGGCGTCCTTTTTGGCGCGGATGCAGGCGCCTTCGCACTGGAACTCGTACGGACAGACCCGCCCGCAGACCGAGGGCATGGAACTGGTTTCGCGGATGACCCAGTAGGCTGCCTCGTATTTCTTCTGGTGGAGAAGGTCGATGAAGCGGGGGATGTCGTTGCCGATGGGGCAGCCCATGACGCACAGCGGCCGGCGGCACTGCAGGCACCGATCGGCCTCGAGAAGGGCGGTTTTTTCATCGAATCCCTTGCAGACTTCATCGAAATTGTTGATCCGTTCCTCCGGATCGAGTTCCCGCGGTTTTTGCCGGGGAATGGCCAGCCGTTCCTTGACGTTCATAGGCGCACCTGATGTCTCCAAAAAAAGGGCTTCGGGCTGCTGATTGTCCCAACGGCAGGACCGCGCCCGGTTGACGCGGCGCCGGCAACCCGGTTCATCGCCACGACGCCGGTATTTTTCGTTTACTTGTTCGTTTTTGTCGAGGAATAAGGTAAGGTTTCCCGAAAAAAGAGTCATGCCATGGACCGTCCCTTTCAGCCCCGTCCGGCCAGCACCGGCGGGCGCCTCGCCGAGTATCTATGGAGCACGACGCCGCCATCACCATCATCACCGATCCCTCGTTCCGCGAGCACGACACCGGCGGTAACGACCACCCGGAGGCCCCGGAACGACTGCAGGTGATCCGGGACCGCCTCGAGGCCAGTCTCCTGGCCTCAAGCCTCGGCTTCCAGGCGCCCCGACCGGCCGAGCGGTCCGAGCTGCTCGCCTTCCACACCGAGGGCTGGGTGTTCCGCTTCGAGGAGGCGGTGCTTTCCGGCCGCACCTACATCGATCACCCGGACAATCAGGTCTGTTACGAATCTTACCGGATTGCCACGCTTTCCGCGGGTTCCGGGATCACCGGGGTGGACATCGCCGAACAACGGCCCGGTTCGGTCCTCTTCTGCCTGACCCGACCGCCCGGCCACCACGCCGAGCCCAACATGCCCTACGGGTTCTGCTTCTTCAACAACTGCGTTATTGCCGCACGCCACTGGCAGCGCCAGTACGGCCGCCAGCGGGTGTGCATCTTTGATTTCGACGCGCACCACGGCAACGGCATCCAGACCGCCTTCGAAGAGGAGGCGGACACCACCTACGTGTCCATTCACGAGCACCCGAGCTTCAGCTACCCGGGCACGGGCTGGGCCGAGGACCGCGGTTTCGGCCCGGGCAAGGGGACCATCCTCAACCTGCCGCTGCCGCCCGGATCGGGCGAGGAGCAGGTGGCGCGCCTGCTGCCGCGCATCAGGAAATTCCTCGAGGAGGCCCGACCCGACGCGCTCATCGTCGGCGCCGGTTTCGACGCCCTGCGCGAGGACGACATGTCGGGCCTCAACTTCAGCGTCGATGTCTACCGGCGGCTCGGCGCCTTTGTCACCGAACTCGGCCGGGACCTCACCGGCGGCCGTGTCGTTTCCATCCTCGAGGGCGGCTACAACCTGGATCAGCTCGGCGTCTGCGTCGAGGCCTACCTCTCCGGACTGGTCGAAAACAATCCCTGAGATCACCCCACACCATCCTATTCTGGCGGGAGAAGCGAGATGTTCATTCACTATCACATGACCCCCGAGCCGGTCGCCATGCATCCCGGGGAGACCGTTGCCCAGGCCATCGAAATCCTCGAGCAGCATTCGTTCCGCCACCTGCCGGTGGTGGACGAGGACAGCGTGCTGCTCGGCATGGTTTCCGACCGCGACCTGCGCTCGGCCCTGCCGTCCACGGTAGCCCGCAGCACGCAGCGCGAGGAGGTCGAGACGCGCATACACAACACGCCGCTGTCCGCGTTCATGACCCGTGAATGTCTGACCCTGTCGCCCATGGCCACCCTGGACGACGCCCTGCTGCTCTTCCAGGGGCACAAGATCGGCGCCCTGCCGGTGCTCGACGACGAGGGCCGGCTCATCGGCATGTTCACCATCGGCGACCTGCTGCGCGCCTACCGCGGCCTGTTCGGCCTGGGCGACATGGGCTCGGTGCTCATCTCGGTGGAGGACGACGGCGATCCCAAGGCCCTCAGCCGGCTGGTCCAGGTGATGGAAGAGAAGCAGATCAGCTTCTCCCGGCTGGTGCGCAAGGCGGCCACCCGCCGGACCAGGCCGATGATCTTCCTGCGCGTCAATGCCTACAACATCCGCTCGGTCCACAAGGCGCTGGAGGCGGCCGGATTCACCATCCACGTGCCGTATGTGGCGTCATGAACGAGGTTGCCATGCTCGACAGACTGTTTTCCCCCCGGTCGATCGCCGTTATCGGCGCCTCCAAGACCGTTGGCAAGGTCGGCTATCTCACGCTCAGCAACCTGGTGCAAAGTGGCTTCCAGGGACCTATTGTTCCGATAAATTCCGCGGGCGGTGAACTGTTCGGGCTGCCGGTTTACAAACAGCTGGCCGACTACCCGGACGCGATCGACCTGGTGGTGATCGCCGTGCCGGCGGAGATGGTTCCGGCCGCTGCCCGTGACGCGGTGGCCAAGAAGGCCGGGGCCGTGGTGGTCGTGGCCTCGGGCTTTAAGGAGGCCGGCCCCGAGGGGCGGGCCCTGGAGGACGAGCTGATCGACATCTGCCGCCGCGGCGGGATGCGCCTGCTCGGCCCCAACTGCCTGGGCGTGATCAACACCGCCATCCGCATGAACGCCTCGTTCTCGCGGCGCATCCCCCAGGCCGGCAGCATGGCCATCTTCTCCCAGTCCGGGGCCCTGTGCACGGCCATGATGGACATCGCCGACGAACGCGAACTGGGCGTGTCCAAGGCCATTTCCATCGGCAACAAGGCGGACATCACCGAGG
>JAGODN010000391.1 GCA_017998195.1 Desulfobulbus sp.
GGCTGCCGTACACCAGCCCCACGGCCATGACCCCGCCCAGCGCCAGGCCGGGCAGCATGGGGCCGAGGACGGTGGCCGCGGTGTTGAGCGTGCCCTGGAGGAGAAAGGGCAGACTGTCGAGGACGACGTTCAGGCTTGGCAACATGGCGGGCGGCGGTTCTCGGGGAACCCGGGTGGGCGGGCGCGTGGCCAGGTGGCGGCGGTGCCGGGTGGTGGTCCTGACCCCGGGCCAGACCGGGCCGGGAGGCGCGATCCCGCACCTCCCGGCCGTGGCCCGCGCGAGTGCATCAATGGAGGTCGTACTTCTTCTTCAGCGCCTCCCACTCGGGCGAGGCCATCAGCTTCTTCAGGCTGGCGTTGACCTTGGCGAGCAGTTCGGTGTCCTCCTTGCGGACGGCGTAGCCGAAGTCCTCTTCCTCCATGCCGAAGGTGCCGAGGATCTGGACCTCCTTCTTGGCGGCGGCGTCCCGGGCCGGGGCATCATCCATGGCGGCGGCGTCGATGCGACCGTTGAGCACGTCTTCGATCGCCAGCGGCGAGGAGGCGTAGGACTTCAGCTCGAAATTCCACCCCTTGGCCGCGGCCTGCTCCTTGAGCCACTTGGCCTCGGTGGTGCCCTGCTGCACGCCCAGCTTCTTTTTGCCGGTGAGCATGTCCTCCACGGTGAGCGGCGAGCCTTTCCTGGTCACGAACACCTGCTTGATCACCCAGTAGGGAATGGTGAAGTTGACCTGCTTGAGCCGGTCTTCATTGATGCTCATGCCCGAGGCGATGATGTCGATCTTTTTGGTGAGCAGGCTGGTGATGATGCCGTCCCACTCGATGGCCTGGTGGGTGACCTCCATACCGAGGTCTTTGGCGATCCAGTCCATCACCTCGACGTCGAAACCGCTGGGCTGGCCGGTCTTGTCGATGAAGGCGAACGGCGGGAAATTGGCGTCGATGCCGTTGACCAGCTTGCCGGCGGCCTGGGCCTGGGCGGCGATCAGGAGCAGTCCGCTGACGAGGAAGAGCAGTAGGGAGCGTTTCATGTTCTCTCCTTGGGTGTGAGGGGCGGGTCGGGAAGGCTCCGGCCGGATCGGCGGTGGCCAGCGGCGGGAGCGATTTGCCTGTACGGCCGCTTGTATAGTGAAAAACCCCCGGGGTGTCAATGGCATTCACCGGACGGGCCAGGGGCGGGCGGCGGCGCCGGGTTCGCTCAGCCCTGGCGGCGTTGTTCGAGTTCGTCCCAGCGGTCGTAGAGCTGGCCGATCTTCTCCTGCAGTTCCTGCTGTTCCTCCCAGTAGCGGTGCAGCTGGGCCGGGTCGGCCATCACCCGCTCCGAGCCCATGAGCGCCTCCAACTCGCCCAGTCGGGCCTCGGCGGCCAGGATGCGCTCCTCCATGCGGTCATATTCGCGCTGGTCCAGGTAGGAGAGCCGGCCGGGCCGGGAGGTGGCTGCGGTCCCGGTGCCGGCCGGGGCCTGGGCGGCGCGGGCCTTTTCCCTTTTCTGGGCGGCCTGTTCTTCTGCCTGCAGGGCCTCCAGCCACTGCTCGTAATCGGCGAAGAACCCGGTGCCGCCGCGGCCGTTGAACCCGAGCACCGTGGTGCAGACCCGGTCGAGCAGGAAGCGGTCGTGGGTGACGAGCACGAGCGCGCCCGGGAATTCGCCGAGGCTCTCCTCGAGCACGTCGAGCGAGGGGATGTCCAGGTCGTTGGTGGGCTCGTCGAGCAGGAGGATGTCCGCCGGCCGGAGCATCAGCCGGGCCAGCAGGATACGCGCCTGCTCGCCGCCGGAGAGCCGCTCCACCGGCGTGTCCAGCTGGTCCGGACGGAACAGGAACCGCTTGGCCCAGCTGACCACGTGCACGCTCTGGCCCTGGTAAAGGACGCTGTCGCCCTCCGGGGCGAGGGCGCGCCGCAGGGTCAGGGTGGTGTCGAGCTGTTCGCGGCGCTGGTCGAAGCTGACGATGCGCACCTGGTCGGCCAGGGTGATGGTGCCCCGGTCGGGCGCACAGCCTTCCGGGGCGCCGGCCGCGGCGAGGATCCGCATCAGGGTGGACTTGCCGCTGCCGTTGCGGCCGAGCAGGCCGAGCCGGGTGCCCGGGCCCAGGGTCAGGTCGAGATCGGTGAACAGCGGCCCGCCGCCATAGCCCTTGGCCAGGCCGGTGGCGGTGAGCAGTTTTTTCGTCTTCCGGCCGGTGCCGTCGAAACTGATCCCCACCTGGCCGGCGGCGCGGTTGCGGTCGCGCACCCCGGTGAAGGCCTCCTGCAGCCGTCCGGCCTCTTCGATCCGGTAGCGGGCCTTGGTGGCGCGGGCCTTGGGGCCGCGGCGCAGCCACTCGGTCTCGCGGCGCAGGCGGTTGGCCAGCCGCTCCTCCAGGTTCTGTCGCTGGACGAGAAAGTCCGCCTTTTTTTCGAGGAAGTCGGCGTAGCTGCCGCGCACCTGGAACGAGCCGTCGGGGTAGACCGGCGCCAGTTCGATCACCCGGTTGACCGTGTTCTCGAGGAAGCGGCGGTCATGGCTGACCATGAGCAGGGCGGCCGGGCCGTCGGCCGACGGGGCCAGCAGCAGCTGCTCCAGCCAGAGGATGCCCTCGATGTCCAGGTGGTTGGTCGGCTCGTCCATGACGAGCACGTCCGGCCGGCCGACCAGGGCCCGGCACACGGCCAGGCGCTTGCGCCAGCCGCCGGAGAGTTCGGCCACCGGCCGCAGCGGGTCGTCGAAGCGGGCCCGGCTGAGTACGGCCAGCACCCGGCTGTAGCGCTCGGCCTCGTCCATGTCC
>JAGODN010000392.1 GCA_017998195.1 Desulfobulbus sp.
CCCCTCCTCGATGACCGGCCGGGCCGGGTCCAGGGTGATCAGGTAGCGACCGGTGAGGAGCAGGGTGGCTGCGGGTCCGTTCATGGGCTGAGCTCCGCCAGGGTGTTGATGAGCAGCTGCTGCAGGCGCGGTTCGGCCCGGCGGGCGGCGGCGATGATCTCGCCCAGGCGGATCGGCTGGAAATTGTCCGGATCGTTGACGTTGGCCACCACCGACAGGCCGAGCACGCGCAGGCCGGCATGCAGGGCGACGAGGATCTCGGGCACGGACGACATGCCCACCGCGTCCGCGCCGATCAGGCGCAGGTAGCGGGTCTCGGCCGGGGTTTCCAGGCTCGGCCCGGGCACGCACACGTAGGTGCCGCTGCACACCTCCGGGAGACCGTGGCGGCGGGCGAGGTCGAGGGCCAGCCGGCGCAGGTCCGGGTCATAGGGGGTGGACAGGTCCGGGAACCGCTCGCCCCAGGCGTCGACGTTGGGACCGCGCAGCGGGTTGTCCGCCAGCAGGTTGATGTGGTCGGCCAGGACCATGATCGTCCCGGGCCGGAAAGCCGGGTTCAGGCCGCCGCTGGCGTTGGTGATGATGGCCGTGCGCGCGCCCAAAAGCGCCAGCACGCGGATGGGCAGGGCCACCTCGCGGGCCGCGTAGCCCTCGTAGCAGTGGAACCGCCCCTGGAGAATGGCGGTCCGCCGCCCGGCCAGGGTGCCGAAGACCAGCCGGCCGTCGTGGCTCTGGACCGTGGACTGCGGGAAATGGGGGATCTCCGTGTAGGCGAAGGAAGTGACCGCCTGCATGGCGCCGGCCAGGCCGCCGAGTCCCGTGCCCAGTTGAACGACCACCTCCGGCGGCTCGGAGATGCGTTCGCGCAGAAAGGCGACCGCCTCCTCGACCCGCTGCTGGTACCCTGCAAACTCAATCATCCTGCCCCTCCCGATGGTTGCGCCCGAGCCCTTCAGCGCAGGGCGTGGCGGGCCACGAACTCCCTGATCGCGCCTGCGTCCGCGTCGAGCACCTGCACCCGGCTCTCGCGGCGCTCCAGGTCGGCGAGCGCGGGCGGCAGGTCCGGCTCGGTGCCGATGGCCCGGGCCACGGCCGCGCCGAACTTGGCCGGGTGGGCCGTGGCCAGGCAGACCACCGGCCGGTCCGCATCACGCAGATCCTGGGCTGCGCACACGCCCACCGCGGTGTGCGGGTCGAGCAGGTAGCCGTGTTCGCGGTACACCGCGCCGATGGTGGCGATGGTCTCCGCCTCGGAGACCGAGCGCGAACGGAAATCCAGCGCCACCCGCTCGCGGAAGGCGGACAGGTCGAGGTGGCCGGTGGCGGCGAAGCTGTCCATGTCCCGCTTGACCGCTCCCCCGTCCTCGTCGCGCAAATAATAGAGGTAGCGCTCGAAGTTGGAGGCGATCTGGATGTCCATGGACGGGCTGCTGGTGGCGATCACCTCACCGCGCGAGTAGTCGCCGCGGGTGACGAAGCGGGTGAGCAGGTCGTTGGCGTTGGTGGCCAGGATCAGGGTGTGGATGGAACCCGGCGGCAGCAGCCGGCGGGCCACGTAGCCGGCGAAGATGTCGCCGAAGTTGCCGGTGGGCACGGAGAAGTCCACACTGGCGCAGCCGTGGTTGCGCAGCTTGAGGTAGGCGTACACGTAGTAGACCACCTGGGCGAGCACCCGCGCCCAGTTGATCGAGTTGACCGCGCCCAGCCGGTACTGGTCGCGGAAGGCGAGGTCGTTGAACAGTTCCTTGACGATGGCCTGGGCGTCGTCAAAGGTGCCGCGCACCGCGATGTTGAACACGTTCGGGTCGAGCACGGTGGTCATCTGCAGGGCCTGGATGGGACTGGTGCGGCCGTGCGGATGGAGGATGAAGATGTTGATCCCCTTTTTGCCGCGCACCCCGGCGATGGCCGCGCTGCCGGTGTCGCCGGAGGTGGCGCCGAGGATGTTCATGAAGCCGCCGGTGCGGGCGAGCACGTACTCGAACAGGTTGCCGAGCAGCTGCAGGGCCACGTCCTTGAAGGCGAGGGTCGGCCCGTGGAACAGTTCGAGGATGTACAGGTCGCCGACCGGCCGCACCGGCGTCACCTGCGGGTGGCTGAAGGTGGCGCAGCCGCGCTCGATCAGCTCCTCGAGGTCGGTGCGGGGGATGTCGTCGATGAACAGCGACAGGATCTCCAGGGCCAGGTACTGGTAGGGCAGCCGCTGCCAGCTGTCCAGCCGGGACTCATCCACGGACGGCAGCCGCTGGGGCAGGAGCAGGCCGCCGTCGCGGGCCAGGCCCATCATGACCGCATCCTGGAAACCGAGCGGCTCGATGCCGCCGCGAGTGCTGATGTAGCGCATGGGAAAACCTCGTTTTCTCTTCTCGGAAGGCCGCCCGGGCGGGCGGGTTATTCAACGATGCGGTAGCCGGCCTGGGCGAGCGAGGGCCGGGTGTAGGCGAACAGCATCTCCACCGGCTCGTCGAACGGGTTTGAGAACCAGTGGACCGCGCCGCGGGGCACGAACATGGTGTCGCCCGGGCCCATCTCCACCTCGGTGTCGCCGACCCCGCTCAGTCCCCGGCCGGAGAGGATGTAGATCACCTCTTCGGCGTGCTCGTGCACGTGTTTCTTGTGCACCGAGGTCCTGGCCTCGAACCGGCAGCGGGCAAAGGTGATGTCCTCGGCGCCCATGGTCTGTTCGTCGACAAGGACAACCCGGCGGGCGTTGTCCAGGTCCCTGATCGGCTCGTTGCGGCCCTCTTCA
>JAGODN010000393.1 GCA_017998195.1 Desulfobulbus sp.
CTGCTGGACAGTTCGCCCCAGCAGCTCAAGCTGACCCTGGCCGAGATCGTGGAGAAGAACCTGGCCATCAAACCGCAGATCATCGGCAAACTGCCGGGCAACCTGAAGATCGCCAAAATCACCGTCAATCCGGACACGGTGCTCGTCACCATGCCCGCCGGCCGGGATGAAAAGCAGACCACCGAGGTGCTGACCACGCCCATCTACCTGGAATCCATCGCCACCGACAGCAGGCTGTTCACCAAGATCATCGCCCGCCCGTCCATCCAGCCCGTTGCCCGGCGCTGGCCGGACGTGGAGGTGACCATCGAACTGAAGAAATAACCCCCGGCCGCGGCCCGGCCGGTCTGCGGCGGGGCGGCGGCTGGACCCATCGCTCCCCGACCCCACCCTGTACCGTCCCGCGCCCGCTCCTCTTTTGCCGGCAATCACCCCGTTCATTTTTACACATTATTGTCTAGGTTCAATTCATTGTTTGCGCAAAAATGTTTCAAAATTAAGAATGATCCGCCGAACTTTTTTTGCCTTCGCCCTTAACCATTGAAAAATATTCTTCTTTTCTCTTTTCCTGGCCACTGGCACGAATCCCGCAAAACCGTTTCGCACAAGGGCGCCTCCCCCGCTCCCCCTTCCGGGTCCCGGGAAGCGGGCGGTCGGCGTCACCCCCTATTCCCTTCCACTGGAGAGCGTGCATGAAACGGTTCACTTCCCTGGTCGCCCTGGCGACCCTTGTTCCCCTGGGCGCCGCCGGTCAGGCGGCCGCCGCCACCGCCACCGCCACCCTGGCCGCCAACTCGGCCTATGTCTGGCGTGGCCTGACCTTCAACGACGGCCTGGTGCTGCAGCCGAGCATGGACGTGCGCCAGGGCGGTTTCGCCTTCAACGTCTGGGGCAACCTGGACCTCGACGATTACAACGGCGCGGTGGATGACGGCGAGTTCTCCGAGGTGGACCTGACCGCGTCCTACACCAAAACCCTGGGCCCGGTGGAAGCCAGCCTGGGGGTGATCGAATACCTGTTCCCGGGCGGGGCCGATGCCACCACCGAGCTGTTCGCCGGCCTGAGCTGGGGCTTCGCCCCGGGCCTGAGCGCGGCCACCCAGTTCTTCTACGATGTCGACCAGGTGGAGGACTACTACCTGAGCCTGGGACTCGGCTACGAATACAGCCTGAGCGAAACGACCACGCTCGCGCTCGGCGGCTCGGTCGGCCTCGCCGGCAAGGACTTCGCCGCCTTCTATGCCGGCGGCACGGACGGCGGTTTTTTCAACTACACCCTGACCGCGGGCATCAACTACGCCCTCACCGAGGCCTGGACCGTGGGCGCCAGCCTCAGCCTGTCCGACCGGCTGGACGACGACGCCCTGCCGGACGAGGTGGTGGACACCACCGTCTACGGCGGGGTGAGCCTCGCCTGCACCTTCTGACCGGCGCGCGGCCACCAGGTCCCCCCGGGGCGAACCCGCCCCGGGGGCCTCGGCGCCGCAGCCCCTCGGCGACCGTTAGCGCATAGGCGTTTTCCCTTGCCCCGGGGACTGTTCGATGGCACAGTGGCCCAACGCGCCCCTCGCGGCGCCTCCCCCTGACCCGCCTCGTCAAGGCCGCCGCCATGGAGCCACCCGCTGCCGTTGATTTCTTTTTCCTGGCCGTCACCTGGCTGGGCTCCCTGCACCTGCTCCTGCCCGCGGCCCTGGCCGTGGCCGCCCTGCCGGTGGCCGGCAGCCACCGCTTCGAGGCCCTGCTGCCCGGCGTCAGCCTCGGCCTGGGCGCACTGCTCACCCATGCCCTCAAGCTGCTCGTCCGCCGGCCGCGGCCCCAGGTCGACCAGCTGCTCGTCACCCTGCCCGCGGACTGGTCCTTTCCCAGCGCCCACACCGCCCAGGCCGCGGCCTTCTTCCTGGTCGTGGCATTCATCGCCCGCCGCCACCTGCCGCCGCGACCCGCCGCGGCGGCCATGGTCGTCGCCCTCTGCACGGTGGTGCTCGTCGGCTGGTCGCGGGTTCACCTGCAGGTCCACTTTCTCTCCGACGTGCTCGCCGGCGGACTGCTCGGCGCCCTGATCGCGGCCGCTGTCCTGCGCGCCAGCCGCCGCCTCGCCGCCACCCCCTGACAGCCGCCCTCGGCCCGGAAACGGACACCCATGCACAACAAATTCCTCGGCACCGGCGAAAAGGGCTACCACCCGCTGCGCAAGATCCGCGTCTGCCTGTCCGGCCTGCGCTACGCGGTGCGCTACGATTTCAGCGTCACCTACAAGCTCGTCCTTTCCCTGCTCGTGCTCGCCGCCAGCTTCTGCCTGCGCCAGTGGCTCGACTTTCTCATGATCACCGCCGCCACCGCGCTGGTGCTGGTGGCCGAGCTGTTCAACAGCGCCATCGAGGCCATCTGCGACTTCCTGGAGACCGCCGAGAACGAGAAGATCCGAGTGATCAAGGACATCGCCGCGGCCGCGGCCGGCATCAGCATCCTCCTCTGGGCCGTGGTCATGGTGGTCGAGTTCTCCCGCCTGTGGCGGGCCTGGATCGGCTGACCGGACGCACGCCACCACCACCTGCCTTCTTTACCAAATCTTTTCCAATTTTTTCCAAGCCGCCTTGACTTGTGTGCCCACCGCGTGACACAATCCTGCAAATCGGCTTTCCCTTGTCACTGGCCGCTTCCAGCCGCCACCGGGACACGGGGACGATGAGCGCCCGCCTCCCGGCGGCCTGGACAGCGCGTTCCCTGTCCGGCCGCGCGGTCTGGGCG
>JAGODN010000394.1 GCA_017998195.1 Desulfobulbus sp.
CCGCCTGTCCGTGTCCGTGCTCGTCGCCGACCGGGTGGTCCCGGGCAAGGACGGCGGGCGCGCCGCCACCGAGCCGCGCACCGCCGAGGAGATCAAGGCGCTGGAGGCGGTGGTCGCCTCGGCGCTGGGTATCGACCCGAAGCGGGGGGACACCATCGAGGTCACCTCCATGCCGTTCATCGAGTCCGAAGAGGCCGGCGACGAGGTGGCCGCGGCGGGCGGCGGCCTGAGTCCGTACCTGCCCTACCTGCGCTACGGCGTCCTGCTCGCGGCCGGGCTGCTCGGCTATTTCCTCCTGGTGCGGCCGCTCACCCGGACCCTGCAGCGGGACGTGACCCGGCACTACAAGACCGTGGAGCAGATGGAGGCCGAACAGGCTGCGGCCGCCGGCGGAGCCGCTGCGCCCGGCCAGCCCCGGTCGACGGACCCGCTCGAGCGCATCCGCCGCGAGGTCGACGCGGACCCGGCCTTTGGCGCCCATGCCCTGAAGAACTGGATCCGGGACCGTGGCTGAGTTCGCGCCCCCGACGCCCGGCCGGTTCGCCCCATCCACCCGGAAACGACGACACCCATGGCGACCGCGGAAAAACTGACCGGCCTGCGCAAGGCGGCCATCCTGCTCATCTGCCTCGGCGAGGAGAGCGCGGCCCGCATCCTGCGCGAGCTGAGCGACGAGGAGATCTTCAAGGTGACCCGGGCCATGGCCGGGATCGAGCATATCCCCGAGGATGTGCGCCGGCGGGTGCTCGAGGACTTCGAGATGGCCATCGAGAGCCAGGCCGGGGTGGTGGTCAAGGGCCAGGAGTTCGCCAAGCGGCTGATCGCCAACAGCGGCAGCAAGGATCGCGAATCGAGCCTGATGCGCCAGTTCGTGTCCGGCACCGAGGCCCGGCCGCTGGAGACCATCGCCAAGATGCAGCCGTCGGTGGTGGCCGGCCTGCTCGAGCGCGAGCACCCGCAGACGCTCGCCCTGGTGCTCTCCACCCAGTCGGTGGACCACGCCAGCGCCATCATCGCCAGCCTGCCCGAGGACAAGCGGCCGGACGTGATCCACCGCATCGCCACCCTGGACAAGGTCTCGCCCGCGGTCATCGACCAGATCGAGGAGGCGCTGAGCAAGGAGATCGGCATCGTCGTCGGTGGCCAGGAACAGCGCCAGCTGGGCGGGCTGAAGAAGGTGGTGGACATCCTCGACGCCATGAGCGACAACATCGACGCCGAGATCCTCGAGAACCTGGAGGAACTCGACCCGGAGATGGTCGAGGACATCCGCCGGATGATGTTCACCTTCGAGGATCTGTGCGCCCTGGACGGCCGCTCCATCCAGATGATCCTGCGCGAGGTGAACAACGATTCCCTCACCCTGGCCCTGAAGACCGCCTCGGACGAGATCAAGGACAAGATCTTCGCCAACATGAGCGCGCGCGCCGCGGACATGATCCGCGACGATCTGGAGGCCATGGGCCCGGTGCGGCTGTCCGAGGTCGAGGCCATGCAGCAGACCATCGTCAAGATCGCCATGAAGCTCGAGGAGGAAGGCAAGCTGGTGCTGCGCAAGGGAGGCGGGGATGAGTTCGTCTAGGGTCTTCAAGGCCGATGCGGCCTTCACGCCCACGCCCATTGTCCGCCGCGTGCTCGACCCGGACGAGGCGCTCCTGATCGAGCCCGCCCGGGCCGAAACACCCCCGGCCCCGGCCCCGCCGGTCGCGGCCGAGCCGGCGCCGCCCGTGGACCTGGAGGCCCTGCGCGCCGAGGCCTACAACCAGGGCATGGCCGATCTCGCCGCCCAATGGGAGACGGAATTCCAGCAGGCCATGGCCGCCTTTGCCGACGCCTGCCAAAAAATCGACAGGCAGCGCCGGGCCCTGGTCGAGCACAGCCGCGGCGACATCATCAACCTGATCATCAGTCTCACCCGCACCATCGTCGGCGAGGAACTGGCCACGCCGCGCAACGTCATCGCCGCCACCGTGCAGCGGGCGCTCGAACAGGCCATCGACAGCGAGGAGTACTACGTGACCCTGCACCCCGACGACCTGGCCCTGGCCGAGGCCAGGGCGCCGGAACTGGTGGCCGCGGTGCGCGGGCTGGAACGGCTGGTGTTCAAGACCGACCCGAGCCTGACCCGGGGCGGCTGCCTGCTCGAGTCCGCCCTCTGTTCGGTGGACGCCACCGTGGAAACCCAGCTCGACAGCCTGCGCGAGTTCCTCGGCGAACAGCCCGGCCTCCTGCCGGACCCGGACCAGGGCGCGGACCAGGCCTGACCCCGAGCCGCGGCCCGGCACATCGTCCGCCACCCTGAACGCCAACCGTCAGCCCCCTTGATCATGGCCAACGTCGACCACCTGCTCGCCCGGTTCTCCCCCATCCGCGTGTATGGCAAGGTACACCGCATCGTCGGCCTGGTGGTCGAGGGCTCGGTGGCGCGCTCGTCCATCGGTTCGATGTGCGAGATCCTGCCCCTGCAGGGCGAGGAGCCGGTGCCGGCGGAGATCGTCGGCTACAAGGACCAGCGCGCCCTGCTCATGCCGCTGGGCGAGTTGCGCGGCCTCGGCCCGGGCAGCCGCATCCGGGTGCGCAAACAGCAGGCCACCATCGGCGTGGGCGAGGCCATGCTCGGCCGGGTGCTGGACGGCCTGGCCCGGCCGCTCGACCAGGGCCCGCCCCTGTACCTGCCCGACGAGATCGGCCTCTATTCCCTGCCGCTCGGGCCCATGCGGCGCGAGGCCATCAGCCGGCCGCTGGA
>JAGODN010000395.1 GCA_017998195.1 Desulfobulbus sp.
GGTGTCGCCAATGGGTGCGGGCTGATGCATGGAACGCTCCTGCCTCAGGTGCCGATGGCGTGCAGACGCACGGTATAGGTGATGGTCTTGCCGGCCAGGGGGTGATTGTAGTCCACGGTGACGGTTTCCCGGTCCGCGGCGAGCACGGTCGCCGGCACCTGCTGGCGCACGCCCTCGCGCTCGACCGCAAGCGACAGGATCATGCCCGGTTTCGGGTCGATGCGGTCGGCAAAGGCGGCGCGCGGCACCTCGTGCACCAGGGATCGCTGGTAGGGGCCGAAGGCGTCCTCGGGGAGGATGTCCACGGTCCGGGTCTGGCCCGGTTCCAGGCCAAGCAGCGAGGCCTCCACCGCCCTGAGGATGCGGCCGGAGCCGATGACCAGGGTGATCGGCTCCGTGTCCGGCACGCTGTCGATGATATCGCCGGTGGGCAGGCTGGCGGTGTAACTGACGGAAACGGTGTCGAACAGCTGAACGGCTTGCATGGGGCAATTTCCTTTGTACGTGAGGGGAGGGGAAGAATATGGCGGCCGACTATACTGAAAGACCGGTGCTTTGACAAGGGCGGTCGCCGCCGACGGAAGACTTGACAAACCGCGGCCAAGCGCATAAATGTGCTGGCTTCGGCCTGCTGGCGCAGAGATTCCGCACCGCCGCGACCCCGCTGCCGAGCGCAGTCCGCCCGTCCTTTCGCTTTTTGAAACCGCCGGGCGGATCACCCGGCAGGTCGCTTCTGGTCCTGCCCCCGGACAGCCACAACCCGCGGCGACAACCCGCCCACCCCGGCGGAGGAGGCGAACACCCCATGATCGAGCTTGCTTTCACCAAGGACAAAAACGGGCTGGTGCCCGCCATCGTCCAGGATCACCGGAGCGGCGAGGTGCTCATGCTCGCCTACATCAACGAGACGGCCTGGAAAAAAACCCTGGAGACGGGCAAGGCCCATTACTGGAGCCGGTCACGCAACAGCCTGTGGCTGAAGGGCGAGACCTCGGGCCACGTGCAGCTCATTCGCGACATTTACGTGGACTGCGACAGCGACACGGTGGTCTTCAAGGTCGAGCAGCTGGGCGGAGCGGCCTGCCACACCGGCTACCGCAGCTGCTTTTACCGCAAAGTGGCGGGTGAGGCGCTCGTTGTCCACGAACCGGCCAGGGTTTTCGACCCGGCCGCGGTCTACGGATCGAAATGATTGCTCCCGCACCTTACTGAACCCTCAAGGCAAACGACATGAACGTACTCAAACTGGGAATTCCCAAGGGCAGCCTGGAAAACGCCACCATTGCCCTGTTCGAAAAATCCGGCTGGCAGATCAAGCTGGCCTCGCGCAACTATTTCCCCGAGGTCGATGACCCGGAACTCTCCTGTTCCATCTGCCGGCCGCAGGAGATGTCCCGCTACATCGAGGGCGGCATGCTCGACGCCGGCATCACCGGCAAGGACTGGACCCTGGAGAATGACTCGGACGTGGAGGTGGTGGCTGACCTGGTGTACTCCAAGGTCAGCAAGAAGCCGACCCGCTGGGTGATCGCCGTGCCCGGGGACTCGAACATCACCCGCATCGAGCAGCTGGACGGCAAGCGCATTGCCACCGAATTGGTCAATGTCACCCGCCGCTTCTTCGAACAGCGCGGCATCCGGGTGGAGATCACCTTCTCCTGGGGGGCCACCGAGGCCAAGGCGGTGTCCGGGCTGTGCGACGCCATCGTCGAGGTCACCGAGACCGAGTCCACCATCCGCGCCCACGGCCTGCGGGTCATCCACGAGCTGATGCAGTCCAATACCCAGCTGATCGCCAGCCGCGCGGCCCTGGCCGACCCGTGGAAGCGGGAGAAGATCGAGAATATCGCCATGCTGCTGCAGGGGGCCCTGCGCGCCGACCGCATTGTCGGCCTGAAGATGAACGTGGCCGCGGAGCGGCTCGACGATGTGATCACCATGCTGCCCAGCCTGAACGCGCCCACCGTGGCCAAGCTCTACAAGCAGGAGTGGTTCTCGGTGGAGACGGTCATCAGCGAGCACCAGGTTCGCGACCTGGTGCCCAAGCTGAAGAAGAACGGCGCCGAGGGCATCATCGAGTATTCCCTCAACAAGGTCATCTGAGCAGCGGGCGGGCAGGCATGCATTTCGGCAACGTACGTTTTCTCCTCTCCGCCCACACCATCGGCCAGTTGCCGCCGCCGGACCGGCCGGACATCGCCTTTGCCGGCCGGTCCAACGTGGGCAAGTCCAGCCTGATCAACCGGCTGGTCAACCGCACCGGCCTGGTCAAGACCAGCGGCAAACCGGGCAAGACCCAGAGCCTCAACTATTTCCTCGTCGACGAGGCCCTCTACCTGGTGGACCTGCCCGGCTACGGCTTTGCCCGGGTGTCGCAGCAGACCCGCCGCGCCTGGGGGGAGCTGATCAGCCGGTACGTGGAGACCAGGCCGAGCCTGGCCTGCGTGGTGGTGATCATGGACCTGCGCCATGAGCTGAAAACCCTTGACCGGGAGCTGATCGACTGGCTCCGCTTTCACCGCATCCCCTTCCTGCCTGTGTACACCAAGGCGGACAAGCTGAGCCGCAACGAGCAGCAGAAAAACGCGGCCGTGCTCGACGCCGGCCTGACCCTCACCCCGGCCGGGCGCATCGTCTTTTCGGCGCGCACCGGCCAGGGGGTGGAGGAACTGCGCCGGCGGCTGACCGACCTCGCCGGCGTTCCCGCAGAACCCGGCCCCCCGCCCCCGCCCCCACCCCTTACTG
>JAGODN010000396.1 GCA_017998195.1 Desulfobulbus sp.
TCAACAAGGGCGAGTCCTAGGCCACCAGGAAGGTCACCGAGAAGTTCGAGATGACCGAGGCCGACAAGAAGTGGGAGTGCGAGAAGGTCTTCCGCGGTGAAGGCGAAGACTCCGTCGGCGACAAGTTCTGGAAGGTAGCCCCCGAAGATCATCCTGGCGTGATCATGGTCTTCGCCCAGGGCGAGTTCAACCTGGCCGGCCCGGTCAAGGTTCTGTCCGAGGGTGAGTATCCGAAAGAGTACCCGGGCATCTACCTGCGCCCCGCACAGGTTCGCGCCATCTTCGACGAGCGCGGCTGGGCCAACGTCGCTGCCCTGCAGCTGCGTAACCCGATGCACCGTTCGCACGAGTACCTGGCCAAGATCGCCATCGAGGTCTGTGACGGCGTGATCATCCACAGCCTCATCGGCAACCTGAAGCCCGGTGACATCCCGGCCGCCACCCGTATCGAGGCCATCAAGATCCTCATCGACCTTTACTTCGTCAAAGAGAACATCCTCAACGCCGGGTACCCGCTCGACATGCGTTATGCCGGTCCGCGCGAAGGCCTGCTCCACGCCACCTTCCGCCAGAACTACGGCGTCAACAACATGCTCATCGGCCGTGACCATGCCGGCGTTGGCGACTTCTACGGCCTGTTCGAGGCACAGCAGATCTTCGATCGCATCCCGAAAACCGGCGACCCGGCCAAGGACCTGCTCTGCAAGCCGATGAAGATCGACTGGACCTTCTACTGCCACAAGTGTGACGGTATGGCCTCCCTGCGCACCTGCCCGCACACCAAGGACGACCGCGTCATCCTGTCCGGCACCAAGCTGCGCAAGGCCCTGTCCGAGGGCGCCCCGGTTGTCGACCACTTCGGTCGCGACGAGGTTCTCGTTCTGCTCCGCAAGTACTATGCCGGCCTGACCGAGAAGGTCGAGGTCAAGATGCAGGGCGCAGCCTCCGGCGCAGCCATGTAAGACCCACTGTTTCACCGCTGTCTCCAGGGGGGACGTCGCCTCGTGCGGCGTCTCCCCTTTTTTGTTGCGGCCGGCGGTCGGGTACGGTACGAACCGCCCGAGTGGGACGGCGGCCGCAGGGGCCGGAAGATTTTCGCACACAGGGGAAGCGGGTATGGGAACGGAAACGGTGCAGGTCGGCCTGGGGGAGCGGAGTTACCCGATCGTCATCGGCAGCGGCGTGCTCGATACCGTGGGGGCCCGGCTGGCCGAGGCGCGCATCGGCCGGCGCTGGGCGATCATCACGGACGACGTGGTCGGGCCGCTCTACGGCGGGCGGGTGGCGGATTCGCTCGTCGCGGCGGGCATCGACTGCGAGTTGTTCACCTTTGCCCATGGCGAGGCGAGCAAGCACCTGGCCACCATCGAGCGGTTGGCCAGCGACCTGGCCGAGCGCGGCTTTGACCGCGGCGACGCCATCCTCGCCCTGGGCGGCGGCGTGGCCGGCGACATGGCCGGGTTCCTCGCCTCGATCTACCTGCGCGGGATTCCGTTCGTGCAGGTGCCCACCTCGCTGCTCGCCCAGGTGGACAGCTCGGTGGGCGGCAAGACCGGCGTGGACCTGGCCCAGGGCAAGAACCTGGTCGGCACCTTTTACCAGCCGCGGGCCGTGTTCATCGACACGGACGTGCTCCGCACCCTGCCCGGGGAGGAGTTCCGCGGCGGCATGGCCGAGGTGATCAAGTACGGGGCCTCCATCGACGCCGACTTTTTCACCATGCTCGAGCGCGAACGGCCGGCCATAGAAGCGCTCGACCCGGCCGCCATCGTGCCCATGATCCGCCGCTGCTGCGAACTCAAGGCCGGCGTGGTGGAGCGCGACGAGCGCGAGGGCGGCCTGCGCCGCACCCTCAATTTCGGCCACACCATCGGTCACGCCGTGGAGGCGGCCTCGGGCTATCACCTCATCCACGGGCTGGCCGTGGCCATCGGCATGCGGGCGGTGGCCGAGTTGGCACTGCGCTCCGGCGTGGCCGGGCCGGAGGTGGTCGCGGCCATCACCAGGATGCTCGAGGCCTACAAGCTGCCCACCGTGATCCCGGCGGATCTCGACCGGGCGCGGATCCGCCGCTACCTGCAGGCGGACAAGAAATCCATCGGCGGCCGGGTGTTCTTCGTGCTGCCCGAGGCCATCGGCCGGGTGCGGATCACCGACCAGGTGGATTCGGCCGACCTGGAGGCGGTGCTCGCCGTGTCCTGAACCGGTCGCGGACCGCCTGTTCGTCAACCTCAACCACCTCTTTCGCCATGCCGATCTACGAGTTTTTCTGTGCTGACTGCAACACCGTGTTCAATTTCTTCTCCAGCCGGCCGAACACCGACAAGCGGCCGGACTGCCCGAAATGCGGGCGCAAGGAGCTGCAGAAGATGGTCTCGACCTTTGCCACCATCGGCAAGGCGAAAGAAGGGGAGGGCGACGACCCGCTCGCCGGGCTGGACGAGGCGAAGATGGAGCAGGCCATGGCCGGGCTGATGCGCGAGGCCGAGCACGTCAACGAGGACGACCCCCGCCAGATGGCCCGGCTGATGCGCAAGTTCATGGACAAGACTGGCCTTTCCCTGGGCGGCCAGATGGAAGAGGCCATCGCCCGCATGGAGTCCGGCGACGACCCGGAAGCGATCGAGCGCGACATGGGCGAGCTGATGGACGGCGACGAGCCGTTCACCCTGGAGGCCATGAAGAAAAAGGCCCAGGCCGCCAGCCGCAAGCCGGCCCACGACGACACCCTCTACGAACTCTAGC
>JAGODN010000397.1 GCA_017998195.1 Desulfobulbus sp.
AGGTGGCCCAGGCCAAACCGGCCGGCGCCGGCCAGGCCGCAACCCCGAACAAGGCGGAGTGAGCCATGGCCCGTTATTTCATCGACCGGCCCATCTTCGCCTGGGTCATCGCCATCGTCATCATGCTCGCCGGCGCGCTTGCCGTGGTCGAGCTGCCGGTGTCCCAGTACCCGGAGATCGCCCCGCCCTCGGTGCGCGTCACCACCGAGTACACCGGCGCCTCGGCCGAGACCATCGAGAACTCGGTCACCCAGATCATCGAGCAGAACATGACCGGTCTGGACAACTTCCTCTACATGAAGTCCGAGAGTTCCTCCACCGGCAGCGTCACCATCACCCTGACGTTTGAGGCCGGCACCGACCCGGACATCGCCCAGGTGCAGGTGCAGAACAAGCTGCAGCAGGCGCTCAAGCTGCTGCCCGACGCGGTGCAGAAGGAAGGCGTGCAGGTGGCCAAGTCCAACTCGACCTTCCTCATGATCGTCGGCCTGATCTCCACCGACCCGACCACCAAGGACTTCGACCTGGCCGACTTCATGGTCACCACCCTGCGCGACCCGCTCAGCCGGACCCCGGGCGTGGGCGCCATCCAGATCTTCGGCGGCCAGTACGCCATGCGCATCTGGCTCGATCCGAACCGGCTGAACAGCTACCAGTTGACCCCCGCCGACGTGGCCAACGCCATCCGCGCCCAGAACAACCAGGTGGCGGTGGGCGAGCTGGGCGGTTCACCCTCGGTGGAGGGCCAGCAGCTGAGCTACTCGATGATGGCCCAGACCATGATGAGCTCGCCCGAGCAGTTCGGCAGCATCATCCTGCGGGTGCAGTCGGACGGCTCCCAGGTGCGGCTCAAGGACGTGGCCCGGGTGGAGATCGGCGCGGAAAATTACAACTCCCTGAGCACCTTCAACGGCCAGACCTCCTCGGGCATGGCGATCATGCTCGCCACCGGCGCCAACGCCCTGGAGACCTCGGACGCGGTTCACGCCAAGATCGAGGAGCTGAAACCCTACTTCCCGCCGGGCGTGGAGGTGATCTTCCCCTACGACACCACCACCTTCATCCGCATTTCCATCAAGGAGGTGGTCAAGACCCTGTTCGAGGCGATCCTGCTCGTCTTCCTGGTCATGTACCTGTTCCTGCAGAATTTCCGAGCCACGCTCATCCCCACCATCGCCGTGCCCGTGGTCCTCCTGGGCACCTTCGCGATCATGGCCCTGTTCGGCTTCTCGATCAACACCCTGACCATGTTCGGCCTGGTGCTGGCCATCGGCCTGTTGGTCGACGACGCCATCGTGGTGGTCGAGAACGTCGAGCGGATCATGGCCGAGGAAGGATTGTCGCCGCTCGAGGCCACCCGCAAGTCCATGGACCAGATCACCGGCGCGCTCATCGGCATCGCCCTGGTGCTGTCCGCCGTGTTCGTGCCCATGGCCTTTTTCGGCGGCTCCACCGGCGCCATCTACCGGCAGTTCTCGCTGACCATCGTCTCGGCCATGCTGCTTTCGGTGGTGGTCGCGCTCATCCTCACCCCGGCCCTCTGCGCCACCATGCTCAAGCCGGTGGCCAAGGGGCACAACCTGGAAAAGCGCGGTTTCTTCGGCTGGTTCAACCGGACCTTCGAGCGCAGCGCCGACACCTACCGCACCTGCGTCGGCTACGTGCTCAAACGCACCGGTCGCTTCGGCATCATCTACCTGGCGATGCTCGTCGCGGTGGGCTGGTTCTTTGTCAAGATGCCCACCAGCTTCATCCCCGAGGAGGACCAGGGCGTGTTCCTCACCATGGTGCAGTTGCCCGCCGGCGCCACCCTGGAACGCACCCAGGCGGTGCTCGACCGGGTGCGCGAGCACTACCTGGTCAACGAGAAGGAGAACATCAATTCCGCCTTCACCGTGGCCGGGTTCAGCTTCGCCGGCCAGGGCCAGAACATGGGCATGTCGTTCGTCCAGCTCAGACACTGGGACGAGCGCACCCGGCCGGACCAGTCGGCCAAGGCCATCATCGGCCGGGCCATGGGCGCCTTCTCGCAGATCAAGGAGGCCATGGTCTTTCCGTTCAACATCCCGCCGATCCCGGCGCTGGGTTCGTCCACCGGCTTTGACTTCTTCCTCCAGGACCGCTCCGGCCAGGGGCACGAGCAGTTGGTCGCGGCCCGCAACCAGCTGCTCGGGATGGCCGCCCAGGATCCGACCCTGGTGCGGGTGCGGCCCAACGGCATGGAGGATGCACCCGAGTACAACGTCGACGTGGACTATGAAAAGGCCATGGCGCTGGGTGTGACCGTCAGCGACATCAACACCACCCTGGGCACGGCCTGGGGCTCCATGTACGTCAACGACTTCCTCAACCAGGGCCGGGTGAAGAAGGTCTACGTGCAGGCGGACGCGCCCTTCCGCATGAACCCGGACGACCTGAAACTCTGGTACGTGCGCAACGACCGGGGCGAGATGGTGCCGTTCTCCTCGTTCGCCACCGGCTACTGGAGCTACGGTTCGCCCCGGCTGGAGCGCTACAACGGCAACCCGGCGATCAACATCGTCGGCGAGGCCGCGCCCGGCCTGTCCAGCGGCGACGCCATGCGGACCATCGGCAACCTGGTGGCCAAGCTGCCCAAGGGCTTCGGCTACGAGTGGACCGGCGCCTCCTTCCAGGAGGTGCAGGCCGGCACCCAGGCGCCGTTCCTGTACGCCATCTCCATCCTGGTGGTGTTCCTCTGCCTGGCGGCCCTGTACGAGAG
>JAGODN010000398.1 GCA_017998195.1 Desulfobulbus sp.
GTTCCGCTCTGCACGGCGGAGCGCCAGTCGGCCTCGACAAAGGCGCGGTCGTCCGGGTGGACGATGGAGAGAAAGGTTTCATGACAGAGGGGGGTGCCTTTGGCCAGGCCGAAGATCCGATAATTTTCATCGGACCAGGTCAGCACGTTGTTGCCCAGGTCCAGCCGCCAGCTGCCGATGTGGCCCACCTCCTGGGCCCGGTTGAAATCCTCGGTCTTGTCGCGCAGCGCCTGTTCGGTGCGCTTGAGCGCGGTGATGTCCTGGATGGCCACCGCGCAGCCCGCCAGCCGGCCGTTGTGATCGAACACCGGGGCCGCGCTGTTGATCACACAGACCTCGGAGCCGTCGAAGCGCTGCAGGCGCATCACCTGGCCGACCGCGGCCCGGCCCGTGCTGGTGGCGATGGCCGAGGCCCACTCCTCGGGCTGGACCGGCTCGCCGGTGGCGTCCCACCACGCCTTGTAGGCGGAGTAGTCCGCGACCGAGGTGGTCGCCGGTAACGATCCTCCCCAGATGTGCTCATAGGCGGCATTGGTCAGCAGGGTGCCGCCCTGTCTGTTGGTGATGGCCACCCCGGTGGGCAGGGCGTCGAGCACGGCCGACAGCAACCGCTGTTCCTGCTCGACCCTGGCCTTGGCCTCGGCCAGGGCCGCGGCCTGCTGGCGCAGGAGCGCATCGGCCTGCTTGCGGTCGGTGATGTCGTGGACAATGGAAAACAGCAACGGTTGCCCGGCGATCTCGACGGCGCTGGAGAGCACCTCCACCGTACGGATGGAGCCGTCGGCGCGGCGGTGGGCGAACTCGAAATGATAGTTCCGCGAGGAAGCGGCCTGCGCCATGGCGGCGTGCAGTTCCTCGGGCGGCAGGGTGTTGATCTGGTGGATGCTCATCTGCCGCAGGTGCTCCCGCGACCAGCCGTAAAAGCGCGCCGCCGCCTCGTTGGCGTCGATGATCCGGCCGCTGTGCGGATCGATGAGCAGGCTGACGGCCGCATGGTGGTCGAACAGGCTGCGAAAAAGGGGGGCGCCGGCCAGCACTGCCTCTTCAATCTGGCCCGTTGCCCCGGCCTCCGGGGGAATCGGGTCAGAGGGTGGGGCGTCGGTCGGGGCGGCCTGTTTGTCCGTGCTTGTCATCGTGGACCTCCTGGAACCAGCGCAACAGCGGGGAGCGAAATCTGGCCGAAAGTGGACACCAATGTCGGGCGTCCTGCACGAGGTTTTTTATCGATCGGGGCAGGGACGGCAGGATTCACTCGTCCGTTGGCCCAAGGGGGGTGCGGGCAAGGCGAGGTCGGGCGGGATTCAGGGCAGGGCGGTGGTCTCGGCGGCGAGGGCGTCGAGCAGGGGGCGGAAGAGCTTTTCGTAGTCCTGCAGGCCCTTGCGCAGGACCGGTTCCAGGTGGGGCATCTCCCGGTCGTTGATGACCAGGTTGGCGCTGAAGGCCAAGGCCTCCAGGTCGTAGAGGGTGTGCAGCCGGGGACCGACGATGGCGTAGAAGGTGAGCCGTCGTCGGCCGGGCGGGAACTGGCGGATGGTGCGATGGAGGTCGGCAAAGGCCCGGTCCGCCTCGCACAGCACCAGGTCGTAGTGGGTGAGGCGCAGGAGTTCCAGTCCCTCGTCCGAGCCCAGGGCCAGGTCCACCCGGTAGCCCATGCGCTTCAGGGTGTCCACGGCCTGGCTGCGCCGCTGGTCGGGGACGATGGCCACCAGGGCCGCGGGGATGTTGGCGGCGCTGGTGGTGTTGCCTGTGTCCAGGCAGTCGGCGAGCCAGTCCTTGTCCGGCGGCGGCGGGGCGAGACTCTCCGCCTGCTCTGCACCGGCTGGGGCGGTGAAGAGATCGGGGAAGAGGTCAAGCGCGCTTTTTCCTGCGAGACTGCCCTGTTGCATGGAGTGCCCGACTGCCTGGGAAGAACCGCCACCCTGCCTCCGGTGGCGTGAAAATCATACTCATTCCGCTGGTGTTTGACAACCGTGGCGTGCGGCCCGACCGTGCGCCTGCCGCCACCGGAACCCATCACCCGGCGCGGTCACCCTGGCGGCTATCGCGCCGCCGCCTGCACCCCGGTGCCGGCGCGCAGCAGGCCGGTGGCCTCCGCCTCCGGTACCGGACGACTGAACAGATACCCCTGCAACTCGTCGCAGCCCAGTTCCTCCAGAAGGGCCCGCTGGGTTGCGGTTTCCACCCCCTCGGCGGTCACGGTCAAGCCCATGTTGTGGGCCATACTGATGATCGAGCGCACCAGGGCGTTGTCCCTGGTGTCGGTTTCGATGTCCTTGACGAATGACCGGTCGATCTTCACCGAATGCACCGGGAAATCCTTCAGGTAGCCGAGTGAACTGTAGCCCGTGCCGAAATCGTCCAGGGCGATGCCCACCCCGAGTTCCTTGAGCGCCTTGAAGGTCTTGTGCACGTAGGGCGATTTGTCCATGAACACGTTCTCGGTGATCTCCACCAGCAGGTGGCGGGGATCGAGGCCGTTTGCTTCCAGGTTGGCGCGGATGTTGGCGACCAGGTTGCGCTGGCGAAACTGCTGGCCGGAGAAATTGACCGCCACGCTGCAGTCCGCGAGCCCCTGGTCGCGCCAGGCGCGCAACTGGCGGCAGGCGGTGGCCAGCACCCATTCGCCGATGGCGACGATCAGCCCGGAATGCTAGGCCACCGGGATGAAGTCCCCGGGCGGCACCAGGCCCGTGGCCGGGTCGTTCCAGCGCACCAGCGCCTCGAAGCCGCAGAT
>JAGODN010000399.1 GCA_017998195.1 Desulfobulbus sp.
CCCGCACATGAAGGACTTCCGCGACGCCGCCGAGATGCTCGTGGAGGCGGGCGGCGGCTTCCAGGTCAGCGACGTGGACGCGCTCGCCACCCTCGTGCTCGCCCACCTGGACGACCCCGACCGCTATGCCCTGGCCTGCGATCGGGCCGGTGCGGCCGCGGCCGCTCAGCGCGGCGCGGTCCGCCGCCAGGTCGACCTGGTCTGCCGGCTGCTCGCCGCGGACTGAACCGGCAGACGTTTTTCGCTACCCATCCGCTTGGCCGGACCGGGCGGCGTGCATATGATACACTGTGGCACAACGGCGGCCCTCCGGCCGGCCGCTGCCGCGACCCCCTGGCAACCCCTCCGACCCTCCCGCACCCCAGGATTTTTTGCCCCATGAACGCACTGATCGGACTTGAAGACGGCACCGTGCTCACTGCCCGCTCGTTCACCGGCCCCGGCGAGGCCGTGGGCGAGATGGTGTTCAACACCAGCATGAGCGGCTACCAGGAGGTGCTCACCGACCCCTCCTACACCGGCCAGCTGGTCACCATGACCTACCCCCTGATTGGCAACTACGGCGTCAACCCGGAGGACATGGAGTCCGCCGGGGTCCACCCGCGCGCCTTCCTGGTGCGCGAGTACCAGGGCCGGCCGAGCAACTTTCGGGCCACCTCCACGCTCGCCGATTTCCTCCGCCAGTATAACGTGCTCGGCGTCGAGGGGCTGGACACCCGCCTGCTCACCCGCCGGCTGCGCACTGTCGGCGCCATGCGGGCGGTGGTCTCCACCCTGGACCTGGACCCGGATTCGCTCGTGCGCCGCGCCCGCGCCTGGGCCGGCCTGGTGGGGCGCGACATGGTGGCGCGGGTGAGCTGCGCCGCCCCGTATCGCTGGGAGGGCAACGCGCCGGTGACCGGCGACGGTTTCCCGGAGACCGCGGACGGCCGCTTCCGGGTGGTCGCCTACGACTTCGGCATCAAGTACAACCAGCTGCGCCTGCTCAGCCGAAGGGGCTGCCGGGTGCGGGTGGTGCCCGCCACCACCCCGGCGGCGGAGGTGCTCGCCCTGCGGCCGGACGGCGTGTTCCTGTCCAACGGCCCGGGCGACCCGGCCGGGGTGCGGGGCGTGGTCGACAACCTGCGCAGCCTGCTCGGCCGGGTGCCGGTGTTCGGCATCTGCCTCGGTCACCAGATGCTCGGCCTGGCCTACGGCGCCACCACCTACAAGCTCAAGTTCGGTCACCGCGGCGGCAACCAGCCGGTCAAGGATCTGCTCACCGGCCGGGTGGAGATCACCGCCCAGAACCACGGCTTCTGCGTGGACCCGGCCACCCTGCCGCCGTCGGTGGAGGTCACCCACATCAACCTCAACGACGGCAGCCTGGAGGGCATGCGCCACCGCGAGTGGCCGGCCTTCTCGGTCCAGTACCACCCGGAATACGCCCCCGGCCCGCACGACTCGGAATACCTTTTCGACCGGTTCATCCACCTCATGGAGCAGGCGGGCTGACCGCCCGGCCCGAGACCCACGACCATGCCCAAACGCACAGACATCCACAAGATTCTCATCATCGGCTCCGGCCCGATCATCATCAGCCAAGCCTGCGAGTTCGACTACTCCGGCGCCCAGGCGGTCAAGGCCCTCAAGGAGGAGGGCTACGAGGTGGTGCTCATCAACTCCAACCCGGCCACCATCATGACCGACCCCGGCCTGGCCGACCGCACCTACATCGAGCCCATCACCCCGGAGTGCGTGGCCAAGGTGATCGAGCGCGAGCGGCCCGACGCCTTGCTGCCCACTCTGGGCGGCCAGACCGGCCTGAACACCGCCATCAAGGTGGCCGAGATGGGCGTGCTGGAAAAGTACGGGGTCGAGTTGCTGGCGGCCAATATCGCGGTCATTCGCAAGGCCGAGGGCCGCGAGGAGTTCCGCGACGCCATGCGCAAGATCGGTCTCAAGGTGCCCGAGTCGGCCATCGTCCACACCATCGAGGAGGCCATGGCCGCGGCCGAGCAGATCGGCTTCCCGGTGATCGTCCGCCCGAGCTTCACCCTGGGCGGCACCGGCGGCGGCGTGGCCTACAACCGGGTGGAACTGCAGCGCATGGCCACGGCCGGCCTCGACCTGTCCATGACCAGCGAGGTCATGCTCGAACGCTCGCTGCTCGGCTGGAAGGAGTTTGAGCTCGAGGTGATGCGCGACCGAAACGACAACGTGGTCATCATCTGCTCCATCGAGAACATCGATCCCATGGGCGTGCACACCGGCGACTCGATCACCGTGGCCCCGGCGCAGACCCTCACCGACCGGGAGTACCAGGAGATGCGCGACGCGGCCATCGCCATCATCCGCGAGATCGGGGTGGAAACCGGCGGTTCCAACGTCCAGTTCGCGGTCAACCCGGCGGACGGCGAGCTGATGGTGATCGAGATGAACCCGCGGGTGTCGCGTTCCTCGGCGCTCGCCTCCAAGGCCACCGGTTTCCCCATCGCCAAAATCGCCGCCAAGCTGGCCGTGGGCTACACCCTGGACGAGATCCGAAACGACATCACCCGCGAGACCTACGCCTCGTTCGAGCCGACCATCGACTACTGCGTGGTCAAGATCCCCCGCTGGACCTTCGAAAAGTTCCCGGAGACCGAGGACATCCTGACCACGGCGATGAAGTCCGTGGGCGAGACCATGGCCATCGGCCGCACCTTCAAGGAGGCCTTGCAGAAGGGCATGCGCTCGCTCGA
>JAGODN010000400.1 GCA_017998195.1 Desulfobulbus sp.
TGCCGACCTCGGTCAGCGAGCCGGACAGCTGCCAGGCGAGGTCGGCATCGTGGGCGGTCAGCTGTTCGATGTTGGCCAGGGTCCTGGTCATGCCGGCCGCGGCCTGCTCCAGGCTGGTGACCAGCTGCTGGAGGTCGCGGCTCATCGTCGGCAGTTCCCGGTCGGTCTTGTGCAGCAGGTTTTCGGCGGTGGCGGCCAGGCTGGAGACACGGGCCGCAGTCCGGCGCAGGTCGGCGGTGAGCGCGGGCAGCTGGGCATCGACATGGGCGGCCAGGCTGTCGATGCGCGCCAGGGTGGTGTCCAGGGTGCGCAGGGACTTGCGCGCCTCGTGCGAGTTGATGATGCTGTTGATGCCGTCCAGGGCCACGGCCACCTTGTTGAGGATTTCGCTCAGCGGCAGGCTCTCCAGCTTGCGGGTGATCTGCTCAAGCCCGGAGGGCAGGGTGGGAACCTCGAACAGGTCCGGCTCCCGGCCCTGCACCCGGGCCTCGGACCCGGGATGGAGGGCGAGATCGATGTAGAGCTTGCCGGTGAGCAGGCTGGTCATCTTCAGCTGGGCGCGCAGGCCCTGGCCGACGAGCTGTTCCAGGGTGGCGCGCAGGGCCTTGGGGCCGCGACCCGCACCACCGTTGCCGGCCAGGTCCGGGGTCTGCTCGATGGCGATGTGCACCGGGATGAAGTAGTTCTTCGCCTGCGGGTCGAAGCCGATGCGCACCGCGCTCACCTGGCCGATGGTCACCCCGCGGAAGGTCACCGGCGCGCCGGCGTCGAGGCCGTACAGCGAACCCGGGAAAAAGGCGACACAGTGGAGCCGCTCGTCCCGGAACCTGAAGCTGCCGAGCACGACGACGGCGGCCAGGGCCAGGCCGAGGGCGACCAGGACGAAGGTTCCGACCACAGTGGGGTTGGCTTTCTTGCTCAAACCGTGCGCACCTCCCGCTTCCCGGTCCCCCGGGTGAGAAAGTTGATCACCGTGGGGTCGTCGCATTCCTGCACGAGCCGTTTCGGGTCACCGGTCGCCAGCATGGTCCGGGCCTCGCTGTCGAGGAACACCGAGTTGGTGGCGATGGCGTAGATCGAGGCCAGTTCGTGGCTGACGATGACCACCGTGGCGCCCAGGCTCTCGCGCAGCTCGAGGATCAGTTCGTCCAGGTTGCGGGCGCTGATCGGGTCGAGCCCGGCCGAGGGTTCGTCGAAGAAGAGAAAATCCGGGTCGAGCGCAATGGCCCGGGCGAGCGCCGCCCGCTTGCGCATGCCGCCGGAGAGCTGCGCCGGGTAGAAGCTCTCGAAGCCGGCCAAACCGACGAGCGAGAGCTTGAAGCCGACCAGCTCGCTGATCACCGCCTCCGGCAGGTCGGTGTAGTGCTGCAGCGGCAGGGCCACGTTTTCCTGGAGCGTCATGGAACTCCACAGGGCGCCGGACTGGTAGAGCACCCCGGCGCGGCGGACGACGGCGGCGCGGCCCTCCTCGTCCAACTCCCAGAAGTTGTCCGCACCGTACCAGACCGAGCCGGCCGCCGGGGGCTTGAGACCGATCAGATGGCGCATCAGGGTGGACTTGCCGCAGCCCGAGCCGCCCATGATGACGAAGATGTCGCCCCGGGCCACGGTGAAGCTGAGGTCGCGCTGCAGCACGAAGCTGCCGTAGGCCATGGTCAGATCCTGGACGCGGATCGCCGGGAGGGTTTCCATGGTCGCGTGCTCACCGGTAGAGCAGGTAGGTGATGAACGAGTCGGAGACCACGATCAGGACGATGGAAGTGACCACCGCCGAGGTGGTGGCCTCGCCCACGGCCAGGGCGCTGCGGCCGCACTGCATGCCGCGCAGGCAGCCGGCGAAGCCGATGAGCACGCCGAACACCGAGCTTTTCAGGAGTCCCTCGCCCACCTGGCTCAGCTGGATGGTCTTGCGGGTCTGCTCCAGGTACTCGACCAGCGACAGGTCGAGCATGGTCACGCCGATGAGCGAGCCGCCGAGGATGCCCAGCACGTCCGCGTAGATGCACAGCAGCGGCAGCATGAGCATGAGCGCCAGCATGCGCGGCAGCACGAGAAAGCCCACCGGCGAGATGCCCATGGTGCGCAGGGCGTCGATCTCCTCGTTGACCTGCATGGTGCCGAGCTGGGCCGCGTAGGAGGCGCCGATGCGGCCGGCGACGATCACCCCGCTCATCAGCGCGCCCATTTCCAGCACCATGCCCAGGCCGACCAGGTTGGCCACGTAGATCTGCGCCCCGAACATCTGCAGCTGCACCGCGCCGACAAAGGAGAGGATCACGCCCACGAGGGCGGCGATGAGCGAGACGATGGGCAGGGACTCGGCCCCGCAGGTCTGCACGAAGGCGAAGAAGTCGCGGCCGCGGAAGGGCGCCCGGCCGGTGAGCAGGCGGAGCAGCTGATGGATGATTTCCCCGGTGAAGGTGCGCACGGCGCGGCTCTCTTCGAAAAGCCGCAGGGTGCGCCGGCCGGTGCGTTCCACCAGGGAGAGTCGTTCCGGGGCGCTGGCGGCCGCGTGCTCGGGCACTGCCGCGGCCAGTGTCAGCAGGCGCTGCACGCCGGCGGGCAGGCCGTCGAGGCGCACCTCGATGCCCTGCTGCCGGGCCGCGGCGAGGACCGGCCGGAGGAAGATAAGCAGCCGGGTGTCCCACGCCTCCAGCTCGTCGGCGGCAAAACGCAGCTGACGGACCCCGGGCGCAAGCGCGGTCAGCAGCCCCTCCGGCC
>JAGODN010000401.1 GCA_017998195.1 Desulfobulbus sp.
GGTGGACACCCCGGCCGAACAGCAGTACATGGCACAACTCGCCAGCGGCCTGGCCCTGCCGCAGGAAGCGGTGGCCCACATCCACGAGACCCTCGGCCTGCGCGTCGCCTGAGCCGGTCACTCCCCCTTACAAACGCGAATGCGGACAACCGGCCGGCACCTGCCGGTCAGTTGTCCGCATCCCTTTCTTCCCCTGGCCCGTCGGCGGCTTCCTGCGGATCCTGCCGGTATTCCGGCTCGTCCGCAGCCGCGGTCTCCCGCTGCAGCTTGCGCTCTTTCTTGGCCTCTTTCTTTTTGATCTTGTCCAGTTCCTTCGCCCGTTTTTCCTGCTTGTAATTTGTCCTTCGTGCCAATCTGTCCTCCCGTTGACAGCGGTGTCCCGCCCTGCCGCAGGCCGCGGACCCAGCCCGAAGGGAGGGTCCGCGGTTGCGGGCACGGCAATTAGCGACGCTTCACGACATTGGCGGCCGACGGGCCCTTGGCGCCGTCAACCACATCGAAGCTGACGCGTTCTCCCTCCTGGAGGGACTTGAACCCGTCCGCCTGGATGGCGGAGTGATGGACGAACACGTCCTTGCCGCCTTCCTGCTCGATGAAGCCGAATCCTTTTGCATCATTGAACCATTTAACCGTTCCTTCTACCATCTGTGCTGCTCCTTGTGAAGAGTGCGGCTCTGTACCGCACGGGTATGACCGGTCCGACAGGGACCGGCGATGCCGGATGGCCGCTGCGGCGCTCCGGCGTTGTCGTTCAGGGTGTGCCTGCAGGTCATCTGTTGCCGCGACCACCCAGGCCGAACACGCCGGCCCTGGCCGGACGGCCCTCGCGACGGGTGCTGCCGGCGGGTTTGGCCGCGGTTTGGCCCTGACGCCGCTGGCCGCCTCGGGGTGCGGCCGGTGTCTGCCGGGCCGCCGGCTCCTGCCGGGTTGCCGGTTCCTGCCGGGTCGCCGCCGGCAGGACGATTTCACGCCGGTCCATCCGGCTGGCCAGGGAACGCTCGATCGTGGTGAGCATGCGGCGGTCCTCGGCAGTGGCGAAGTTCACCGCCTCACCGGTGCGGCTGGCCCGGCCGGTGCGGCCGGTACGGTGGATGTAGGCCTCGGCGGTATCCGGCAGGTCATAGTTGATCACATGCGAGATGCCGGCCACATCGATGCCGCGGGCGGCGATGTCCGTGGCCACGAGCACCGCGAAGGTACCGTCCTTGAAGCCGTCCAGGGCCTGCTGGCGGCGGTTCTGCGACAGGTTGCCCTGCAGCGAGGTGGCCCGGAACCCGGCCTGGACCAGTTTCTGCGCCAGCCCCTTGGCCTTGTGCTTGGTGCGGGCGAACACCAGGGTCGAGGTCATCGGCTCGCTCGCCAGCAGGTGGACGAGCAGGTCGGTCTTGCGGCTCTGCTCAACGCTGATCACCTGGTGACTGATGGCGTCCACCGAGCGGGTGGGATTGATCTGCACGGTCACCGGGTCGGTGAGGATCTCCTCGGCCAGGTGACGGATCTCGGCGGGCATGGTGGCCGAGAAAACGAGCGTCTGCCGCTTCTTCGGCACCTGCCGCAGGATCCGCCGGATATCGGGCAGGAAGCCCTTGTCGAACATGTGGTCGGCCTCGTCCAGGATCAGGGTCTCGACCCCGCCCAGGTCCACGGCGCGGTCGTTGAGCAGATCCAAAAGCCGGCCGGGGCAGGCCACGATCAGGTCGACCCCGCGGCGGATGCGTTCGACCTGGCCCGGCTTGCCGACGCCGCCGTAGACGGACAGGCTGCGCAGCGGGGTGCCGGCGATGACCGTGCGCACGAACTCGTTGATCTGCTCCGCCAGTTCCCTGGTGGGGGCGATGATCAGGGCCCGCGGCCGGCCGGTGGCGCCGGTGGCCATCAGGTGCTGAACGGTCGGCAGGGCGAAGGCAGCGGTCTTGCCGGTGCCGGTCTGCGCCAGGCCGAGCATGTCCCGCCGGGCCAGAACCGGGCCGAGCGCCTGCTGCTGGATGGGGGTGGGGGTGGTGAATCCGCACCGCCGGATCGCACCGGCGATGTGGTCGTTGAACTGAAATGTGTCAAAACTCATGAAAACTCCTGCAATCATCCGACCGCTCGGCCGGACCGGCCGCGGCCCCTGGTGCCGCTGTTGACCGTCCGAATCCAAGCATCGCTGATCGCGTCAAAGGGATAATCGCCCGTCACCATAAGGACGGACGGAAAGAGCGCGGCAGGCGGCGAGGGTGCGCCTGCGGAGACAACCGCGGGCCTGCTCCAGGGCAACGCGTGCCGCGCCGATGTTGTGTGCCGGGGAAAAAATCGGGAAGCGGGCCTCAGCGGCGCCGGGCGCCCTTGCGGGCCGGCGGTTTCGCCTCGTTGCAGACCAGGGTGCGGTGGTTGTACTGCACCCCGTTCAGTCCTTCCATGACCTTGTGCCCTTCCGAGCGGGTGGCCATCTCGACGAACCCGAACCCCTTGGGCTGGCCGGAAAACGGGTCGAGGATCAACTTGGTGCTGACCACCGTGCCGTACTGGCCGCAGAGTTCGGTCAGTTCAGCTTCGGTGACGGTGTAGGGCAGGCTGCCGATGAACAGTTTCATGTTTCGATCCGGAAAAATGAAGGGGACAAGCACGAATTTTCCGGTATCGAAGGAGGAAGGGTGAGGACCGCGCAGGATAGCGAAAAAAAGAAAATGCTTAAAGATGTTTCGCCACACCATAACCAGCCGCCCCCGGT
>JAGODN010000060.1 GCA_017998195.1 Desulfobulbus sp.
GGACTTTGCCTACGACTACGAAAACGCCCGCCACATCGTCCTGTTCGGCCGCAACCTGACCGAGTCGCTGCGCGTCAAGGAGGTGAAGAGCTTCCTCAAGGGCATCAGGAACGGCGCCCGGGTGACCTACGTCGACCCGCGCGCCTCGGTCACCGCCGCCAAGGCGACCCGCTACTGGCAGAACCGGCCGGGCACGGACTACGCCCTGCTGCTCGGCATTGCCAACTGCGTGGTCAACAACGGCTACTATGACCGGGAATTCGCCGACCGCTACATCACCGGCCTGGCCGAGTTCTCCTCCTTCCTCGCGCCGTACACGCCCGCCTGGGCCGAGGCCGAGACCGGCATTCCGGCGGCCGAGATCGAGGCCTTCTGCCGGGAACTGAACGAGGACCGGCCGCGGGTGATCATCCACCCGGGCTGGATGCTCGCCCGCTACCGCGATTCCTTCTACGCCTCGCGCCTGATCCACATCCTCAACGCGCTCATGGGCAGCATCGAACAGCCCGGCGGCCTGTTCTACCCCAAGGGCTGCAAGGACGCGGGCCGCAAGGGGCTGCGCAGCCTCGGCGCCGACATGCCGGGGGTCAAGGAGGAGCGGGCCGACGGCTGCGGCAGCCGCTACCCCATGTGGGACAAGGGCGCCGGCATGCTGCAGACCGCCTACGACGCCATCGAGAGCGGCGAGCCCTACCCGGTCAAGGCCTACTTCATCCACCGCCACAACCCGATGATCGCCCTGCCGGACCCGGAGGCGCAGCGCCGCATCTTCGACAAGCTCGACCTGATCGTGGCCGTGGACGTGTACTTCAGCGAGTCCGCCTGGTACGCGGACGTGATCCTGCCCGAGTCCACCTTTCTCGAGCGGGCCAGCATCCTGCGCACCGAGAAGGGGCTCAAGCCCGGCTTCGGCCGCCGCCAGCAGTGCGTGCCGCCGCTCAACAACACCCGCGCCGGCTGGGAGATCTACTCCGAACTGGCCCGACGGCTGGGCAAGGGCGAGTACTTCCCCTACCGATCGATCGAGGAAATCTGGGAGTACCAGCTGCAGGACACCGGCGTGGCCGTGGCCGACTTCGACGCCAAGGGTTTTGTCAAGCTGAGCAAGGAGGCCATCTGGTACGACCGCGGCGACCTCAAGTTCGGCACCGACTCGGGCAAGATCGAGATCGTCAACGCCAAGTGGGAGGCTGCCGGCATCGCCTCGCTGCCGCCGTACGTGAGCCCGGAGCCGCCGCCGGCGGGCAGCTTCCGCCTGCTCTACGGCCGTTGCGGCTACCAGGCCCACGGCCAGCACCAGAACAACCCCACCCTCAGCCAGCTGCTTGACGAGAACCACCTGTGGATCCACTCCACCGCGGCCGGCCGGCTCGGCATCAAGGACGGCGACCGGGTCGAGGTGGCGGCCAACGGCACCAGGGGCACCATCCGCGCCCGGGTCACGGACCTGATCCACCCGGAGGCGGTGTTCATGCTCCACGGCTTCGGCACCGATGTGCCGGTGAAGAAACGCTCCTGTGGCAAGGGGCTGGCCGACCATATCTTCATGAAAGGCAAGCTCAAGGAGTGGGACCGGGCCGGCGGCGGCCTCAACCTCTGTGAAAGTTTCGTCACCGTCAGCCGGGCGGTAGAGCCGAAGGAGCATTGAGATGAGCAAATACATCATCACCCAGAACGTGGCCGACTGCATCGGCTGCCGGGCCTGCGAAGTACACTGCAAGGAAAAGAACAACCCGGGCACCGGCGCCTTTTTCTGCCGGATCCTCGAGGTGGCCTCGCCGGCCACGGGCTCGGTGCCGGGCATCGATTTCATCTACCTGGGCTGCTTCCACTGCGAGAAGCCCTGGTGCGTCGACGCCTGTCCCACCGGCGCGATGCGGCGGCGCGACCAGGACGGCATCGTCTACGTCGAGGAAAAGGACTGCATCGGCTGCAAGGCCTGCATCACCGCCTGCCCCTGGTCCGTGCCCCAGTGGAACCCGGAAACCGGCAAGGTGGGCAAGTGCGACCTGTGCATGGACCGCATCGACCAGGGCCTTGAACCGGCCTGCGTGAGCAAGTGCACCACCGGCTGCCTGAGTTTCTCCACCCCGGCCGAGGCATCGCAGACCACCCGCCAGGCCTTTGCCGAGCAGCTGTTCCGCAACCGGCGCTGACGGGAGGGACCGCCATGGCTGAAACCGTGCCCCAGGAGTATCTCGGTATCCTGCTGCTCCTGCTCTTCGGCGTGCTCTTCGGTGTGCTCACCCTGTACATCGGCCGGTTCTTCCGCCTGAGCCGGCCGTACCGGGAAAAGCTGGTCGCCTACGAGTCGGGCAACGAACCCACCGAGTCGCCGCGCATGCGCTTCTCGGTGAAGTTCTACCTGATCGCCATCCTGTTCGTGGTCTTCGACGTGGAGGCCATCTATCTCTACCCCTGGGCCGTGACCTATGACCGGCTCGGCCTGTTCGCCCTGGTGGAGATGCTGCTGTTCATTCTGCTGCTGCTCGTGGGCTACGTCTACGCCTGGAAGAAAGGGGTGCTGCAATGGGAGAAATGACCGAGCCCGGCATGGTCCGGCTGGAGGAGGGGGTGCGCTACATCCCCGGCGCCAACGCGCTCCTGGGGCCGCTCAACAAACTGGTCAACTGGGGCCGGGCCGGGTCCATCTGGCCGGTGACCTTCGGCCTCGCCTGCTGCGCCATCGAGATGATGGACGCCGGCGCCGCCACCAACGACCTCGACCGGTTCGGCATCCTCTTCCGGGCCAGTCCCCGCCAGGCCGACTGCATGGTGGTGGCCGGCACCCTGAGCAAGAAGATGGCCCCGGTGCTGCGCCGCGTCTACGACCAGATGCCCGAGCCGCGCTACGTGCTCGCCATGGGCAGCTGCGCCTGCAGCGGCGGCGTGTTCGACACCTACGCGGTCACCCAGGGCGTGGACCAGATCATTCCGGTGGACGTGTACGTGCCCGGCTGTCCGCCGCGGCCCGAGGCCCTGCTGGAAGGGTTCTTGAAGCTACAGGAAAAGATACGACAGGAGCAGTTCCGATGGAGCCAATGGCGATAGCCCAACGCTTGCAGGCCGAGTTTCCCGGCGAGGTGCTCGAACGCTACACCTACCAGGGCCAGACTGCGGTGGTCATCCGGCCGGGACGGGTGCGCGACATCCTCCAGTGGCTGCGCGACACCCCGGAGATCCGCATGAACCACCTGCGCTCGCTCTGCGGGGTGGACAACAGCCGCCACCGGGTGGACCCGAACCTGATGCGTTTCGAGGTGGTCTACCACCTCTATTCCATCGAGCACCGGCACGGGCTGCGCGTGCGCGTTGAGGTGGGCGAGGAGGATCCGGTGATCGATTCGGTGGTCAGCCTCTGGCCGGGCGCCAACTGGCTCGAGCGGGAGACCTGGGATCTCCTGGGCATCCGCTTCACCGGCCACCCGGACCTGCGCCGGGTGCTGCTGCCGGATGACTGGGAAGGTCACCCGCTGCGCAAGGAATACCCGCTGCGCGGCAAGGGCGAGTGGTCCGGCCTGGTGGAACTGCAGGCCATGGCCAGGGAGTTGGACAAGCACTCCTTTGATCCGGACAACCCGCCGCCGGCCCCGGCCCCGTCGTTGACCCGGAAAAAGGGGCAGCCGACGAAATTCCTCAACGAGGAGGAGGGCGCATGAGCACATCCATCCGACAGACCCTCGAGGTGCCGGTGGCCGAGGGCAGTGACGGCGAGCGCTACTCGCTGCGCATGGGGCCGCAGCACCCGGCCACCCACGGCGTGCTCCGCGTGGACCTGGAACTGGACGGCGAAACCATCATCGAATGCACCCCCCAGGTCGGCTACCTGCACCGCGGTTTCGAAAAGCTGGCCGAGAGCCGCACCCACACCCAGAACCTGATCCTCACCGACCGGCTCGACTACATCGCCGCCATGGCCAACAACGTCGGCTACTGCGTGGCCGTGGAGCGGCTCTTGGGGATCGAGGCGCCGCTGCGGGCGCGCTACATCCGCACCATCGTCGCCGAGATGTCCCGCCTCTGCTCGCACCTGCTGTGGCTGGCCACCCATGCGCTCGATATCGGCGCCATGACCGTGTTCCTCTACTGCTTCCGCGAGCGCGAGATCCTGCTCGACCTGTTCGAGGATCTGTGCGGCGCCCGCCTGACCTTTTCCTACCCGCGCATCGGCGGCGTCCGCCAGGACGTGACCCGCCGTTTCGTCGACGAACTGCAGCGCTTCCTCGATCTGTTCCCGTCCAGGATCGAGGAGTACGAGACCCTGATCGACACCAACCGCATCTGGCTGAAGCGGACCGTGGGCGTGGGCCGGATCAGCGGCGAGGAGGCGCTCGCCCTCGGCCTCACCGGCGCCTGCCTGCGCGGCTCCGGGGTGGACTACGACGTGCGCAAGCACGAACCCTACGACGCCTATCACCTGGTGGACTTCGAGGTGCCGCTGGGCACGGAGGGCGACATCTACGCCCGTTACCGCTGCCGCATGGAGGAGCTGCACCAGTCGGTGCGCATCATCCAGCAGTGCCTCGACCAGCTGCCGCCCGGGCCGATCGTGAGCGAGGACGCCCCGGACCTGGTCATGCCGCTCAAGCCCGTGGCCACCATCACCCCGCGGCGCAGCCGCTACGGCACGGCCATGATCGGCGTCGACCGCAACAAGACCCTCTACCCGGACGGCGACGTGTACGTGGCCACGGAGGTGCCCAAGGGCGAACTCGGCTTCTACTTCGTCTCCGACGGCACCAGCCGGCCCTACCGGATGCACATCCGCTCGCCCTCGTTCATCCACATCGCCGCCCTGGGCGTGATCGCCAGGGGCGAGCTGATCGCCGATTTGATCGCCAACATCGGCAGCCTGGACGTGGTCCTGGGCGAGTCCGACCGATAGGCCGGCGGCCGCCGTTTCGCGCAAACACCGAGGAACCGTATGCACATTCTGCTCCTGCTCGTCTGGATCGTTGTCCTCTTCTGCGTGGTCATGCTGCACGTGGCCTACGCCACCTATTTCGAGCGCAAGATCATCGGCCACATGCAGGTCCGCCTCGGCCCCATGCGGGTCGGCTGGCACGGCCTGCTGCAGCCCATCGCCGACGGCGTCAAGAGCTTCTTCAAGGAGGACATCGTCCCGGACAACGCCGATCGGCCCACCTTCCTGGCCGCGCCGATCATCTGCCTGGTGGCGATGATGGCCTCGCTGGCGGTGCTGCCGTTCGCCCCGGGCTGGGTGCTGGCCGACATCGACATCGGCCTGTTGTTCGTGTTCGCCATGAGTTCGCTCGCCAGCTACGGCGTGGTGCTCGCCGGCTGGGCCTCGAACTCGAAGTACAGCTTCCTCGGCGGCCTGCGCTCCATGGCCCAGGTGATCAGCTACGAGATCAGCATGGGACTCAGCCTGGTCGGGGTGATGCTCATGGCCGGCTCGCTCAACCTGTCGAAGATCGTCGAAGCCCAGGGCGACAGCTTCCTCTCCATGTACCTGTTCCCCCAGGCGATCGGCTTTTTCGTGTTCTTCATCAGCATGCTCGCCGAGACCAACCGCGTGCCCTTCGATCTGCCCGAGGCCGAGACCGAGCTGGTCTCCGGCTATTCCACCGAGTACAGCGGCATGCGCTACGCCATCTTCTTCATGGCCGAGTACATCGGCATGATGGTCATGTCCGCCATCGCCACGGTCTGCTTCCTCGGCGGCTGGAACGGGCCGTTCGCGGTGCCGTGGTTCCCGGCGCTGTGGTTCGTGCTCAAGATCTACCTGTTCATGTTCGTGTTCATCTGGATCCGCGCCACCCTGCCGCGCTACCGCTACGACCAGCTCATGGACCTCGGCTGGAAACTGCTCATTCCGCTGGCGCTGGTCAACATCGTTGTCACCGCCTGCTTTAAGGCCCTGCTCGGCTGAAGGAGTGCCCATGCAGATACAGTACAAACCCAAACGGAACCTGCTCGAGACCATCCTGCAGACCGAGATCCTCCAGGGGCTGGCGCTGACCCTGCGACGGCTCTTCTCCAAACCGATCACCCGCCAGTACCCGGACGAGAAGCCGCAGATCCGCCTCGGTTTCCGCGGCCAGCACGCCCTGGTGCGCGACCCGCAGACCGGCGACTGCAAGTGCATCGGCTGCATGCGCTGCGCCATGGTCTGCCCGTCGCGCTGCATCCGCATCCGGCCGTACAAGGACAGGGAAAAATTCGGCAACCGGCGGCTCATCCAGGAGTACAAGATCGAGGCCCTGCGCTGCGTCTACTGCGGCTACTGCGAGGAGGTCTGCCCGGTGGACGCCATCGTGCTCACCGAGGTGTTCGAGTACGCCTCCTACGACCGGCCGTCGCTCTACTTCACCAAGGAGCAGTTGCTCGCCAACTGGGACCGGTTCATCGCCGAGAAAGGGATCCGGGCCGAGGACTACGTCAACCCCTTCTGGCGGCCGCGCGGCCTGCCCGAGCACACCCTGCCCGCGGCCAAGCGGCAGCCGGTCGATGCCGAGTGGCGCGGCGACGAGCAGGTGGTGGGGCGCAACTGGAAAAAACACCACGGCGCCGAACAGGCGGTCTGACGGGGGGATGCGATGTTCCTGAAGCTCTTTTTCATCTACTGCGCCCTGGTGATCACCGCCAGCGGCATCCTCGCCATCAGCCTGCGCAACCCGGTGCACTCGGTGCTCATGGTGCTGCTGCTGTTCTTCCACATGGCCGGCCTCTACCTGACGCTCAACGCCGAGTTCCTGGCCGCGGTGCAGATCATCGTCTATGCCGGCGCCATCCTGGTGCTCTACCTGTTCGTGCTCTTCCTGGTCAGCCTGCGCGAGGAGGTGCAGCTCAATCCCTTTGTACCCGGCGCCTGGGCGGGCCGGCTGATCGCCGGCTCCATGGCCGTGATCCTGCTCTGGGTGATTCCCTCGTTCACCCTGGGCGAGAAGGGCGTGTGGACGGTGGAGGCGGTGCGCGCCACCACCCACACCAAGGCGCTGGGTTTGGAACTCTACACCACCTACCTGCTGCCGTTTGAGATCGCCGCCCTGGTGCTGCTGGTGGCCCTTATCGGCGGCCTGGCCCTGGCCCGCCGCGACGAGCCGACCGCGGACGGCCCGGAACAGGAACCCGCTGCCCCGGCGGACAACCGCAAGGAGGTGCGGCCATGATCCCCCTGTCCTGGTACATGGCCCTGGCCGTGGTGCTGTTCTGCATCGGCGTGTGCGGCTTCCTCACCCGGCGCAACATCATCATGATGCTCCTGTCGCTGGAACTGATGCTCAATGGCGTGAACCTCAACCTGGTGGCGCTCAGCCATTACCTCGATTCGGTGCGCGGCCAGGCCTTCACCTTCTTCATCATCACCGTGGCTGCCTGCGAGGCCGCCATCGGGCTCGGTATCGCCATTGCCCTGTACCGCAGCCGCAAGGCCGTGCACGTCGATACCATCACCGAACTGAAAGGGTAAGCCTATGCCGGCCTCATTGCTCGCCATCCCGTTCCTGCCGCTGGCCTCCTTCGTCCTCACGCTGCTCTTCGGCCGGCGGATGGGCGTGCGCGCCCACTGGCTGCCGATCGTCACCGTGCTCGCCTCGTTTGTCTGCGCGCTGCTCGCCTTTTTCCGCGTGCAGAACGGCGAGATCATCAACCAGGATCTGTACACCTGGATCGAGAGCGGCACCCTGCGCGTGTCGGTCGGCTTCCTGGTCGACCAGCTGACCGCGGTGATGCTCATCGTGGTCACCAGCATCAGTTCGCTCGTGCACATCTACTCGGTCGGCTACATGAAGGGCGAGGACGGCTACTACCGGTTCTTCGCCTACCTGAGCCTGTTCACCTTCTCCATGCTCATGCTCGTGCTCGGCAACAACTTCCTCCAGCTGTTCTTCGGCTGGGAGGCGGTGGGACTCAGTTCCTACCTGCTCATCGGTTTCTACTACGAGAAGCAGTCGGCCGCGGACGCGGGCAAGAAGGCCTTCATTGTCAACCGCTTCGGTGACTTCGGCTTTCTCCTGGGGCTCTTGCTCATCTTCGTCACCTTCGGCAGCCTGCACTACGGCGAGGTCTTCGGCCAGGCGGGTACGCTCGTCGGCCGGACCACACCGCTCTTCGGCGGCGAGGTGCAGACCGCCACCCTGATCGCCATCCTGCTCTTCTGCGGCGCCATCGGCAAATCGGCCCAGCTGCCGCTGCACGTCTGGCTGCCCGACGCCATGGAGGGCCCGACCCCGGTGAGCGCCCTCATCCACGCCGCCACCATGGTCACCGCCGGCGTCTTCCTGGTGGCCCGATGCAACCCGATCTTCGCCCTGTCCGAGACGGCGCTCAACCTGGTCACCATCCTCGGCGCGCTCACTGCCCTGTTCGCCGCCACCATCGCCCTGGTGCAGACCGACATCAAGCGGGTGGTGGCCTATTCCACGGTCAGCCAGCTGGCCTACATGTTCATCGGCTGCGGCGTGGGCGCCTACTCGGCCGGCATCTTCCACCTGTTCACCCACGCCTACTTCAAGGCGCTGTTGTTCCTCGGCTGCGGCTCGGTGATCCTGGCCATGCACCACGAGCAGGACGTCCGCTCCATGGGCGGGCTGAAACGCTACCTGCCCATCACCTACTGGACCTTCCTGCTCGCCTCGCTGTCCATCTCCGGCATCCCCGGGCTGGCCGGCTTCTTCAGCAAGGACGAGATCCTGCTCATGGCCTTCAACACCGAACTGGGCGCCGGCAAGTTCGCCTGGTCGGTGGGCACCCTGGTCGCCTTCATGACCGCGTTCTACTCGTTTCGCCTGTTTTTCCTCATCTTCCACGGCGAGTTCCGCGGCACCGAGCACCAGCGCGAGCACCTGCACGAGTCGCCCCGGGTGGTCACCATCCCGCTCATGCTGCTCGCCGCCGGCGCGGTGGGGGCGGGCTGGTTCGGCATTCCGGCGGTGCTCGGCGGCAGCAACCACTGGGCCCACTTCCTCGAGCCGGTGCTCGGCCACCCGCACATGCACCTCTCCCACGCGGCCGAACTGGTCCTCATGCTGACCTCCATCCTCGCCGGGGTCGGCGGCATCGGCCTGGCCTACTACCTCTACCGACTGCGGCCCGAACTGCCGGGCGCGCTGGCCACCCGCTTCGCCGGCCTGCACCGGCTGCTCGTCAACAAGTACTTTGTCGACGAGGCCTACATCGGCCTGATCGTCAAGCCCACGCTCGCCTTCGGCCGCGGCGTGCTGCTCAAGGTGGTCGACATCGGCCTCATCGACGGCGTGGTCAATGGCCTGCCCCGGCTCATCGGCCGGGTGTCGGAGCGGATGCGGCTCGTCCAGGACGGCCAGGTCTCCCATTACCTGGCCTGGATCGGCGGCGGCGCGGTGCTGCTGCTGGCCTTCCTCATCACCGGTCTGTAAACCGAAACCACAACCCAGGAAGCCTCGCCCATGTCCATTCCTCTTCTCAGCACCCTGATTTTCTTCCCGGTTCTGGGCGGACTGTCGCTGCTGGCCGTGGATCGGCAGCAGACCGGGACCATCCGGCTGATGGCCCTGTTCATCGCCCTGATCGAGTTTGCCCTCAGCCTGCCGGTGTTCCTGTTCTTCGACAAGACCACCCACCTGATGCAGTTCGTCGAGCACCACCGCTGGATCCCGGCGCTGAACATCAACTATACCCTCGGCGTGGACGGCATCAGCGTGCTCTTCCTGCTGCTCACCACCCTCATCATCC
>JAGODN010000061.1 GCA_017998195.1 Desulfobulbus sp.
GGGGACCGATACGGACCTGGTCGGCTACGCGGTGCTGACTGGCGGGGAGAACGGGGTGGCCACGGAGCGGCTAGTTGTGTCCCTGGAGGAGGCCGAGTCGTTGCAGCTTGGCGAGCAGAACGACGCAGAGCAGGCGGTGCCGGCGGCGCTCCAGGATGCCTTGGGCAGGATGGCCCGGGAGGCCGGGAACTTTCTGCGGGTCGTGGAGTCGGTGGAGCGGGTGAATGTCCAGGCAGCCCTGGCCCAGGAGCGTCTGGCCATGAGCATCGCCTTCCGGCTGCTGTCGCAGAACCACGTGGAGGGGGGTGATCCGTTCTACCAGGTGGTGCATGGGTACGAGGAGATGCTCACGAACGGTGAGACCGTTGCTGTCTACAACCTGTTGACCAGGGTGGTGCACGAGGCCGGTGATAACCTGGTGTTCGAGATTACGGCCCCGCAGGTCGGGACCAGGTTCAACCTGATAGCTCCCCCGTTACTGATCCATTCGGCCGTGGACACAGCCTGCCGCCACGCTGAGTCCATGCGGCGCCGACGGGCGGAGATCACCGCTCAGGATGTGAAGGATCGACTGAACCGGGAGATACAACGGCTGAAGGGTGGTATGCAGGTGTTGGGGTGAGGGGTGGTGGGGGATGAGGGACCAGTCAATGAAATCAGGTGGAGCACGTAACATGTTGCGGGACCAATAACTCCCTAGTTTCCCTTAATATCAATCGCTTTGAATCTAAAAAGCCAAATCAGCCTTCTTGAGGTATACTTTTTGGCTACACCGCAACGATGCATACGAGTATCTCAGATGACAGGCTTCATAACTTCTGGAATTGTCAGGTTTCCGGATAACATGATACCGGTGATGCTATCCAGTTAGGAAATTGCCAACAGACGACCGTTCCGGTGTCAAAATATTTCGGATCCTCCGCAGAATTTATGGGTTGGCGAGCAAGAGGTTGGCCGATAACAACCTGATAAAAGACGATTATTCTCTCATTCTTCGAGCGGAGACACTGGGATCGCTCGACTGTACATCTTGAACTGTTTGAAAAACCATGACAAGACAGCACTGCCTGTAGCACGGAGCCTCGACTCTATCAAGGCCAAGCCCTGCGGGTGTGCGCTTGCAGCGCCCAGCCTTGACAGAGCCGAGCCTCCGCGCTTGACCTCAAAGTGGCAAGTGTGACGGGGTGGCAGGCGCCCCACACCTTTCACCTCCGGCGGGGCTCAGGTTCTGGGGCTAATTATCAACAACCTACCCACAGATTCTGCGGACGAGGCAAAATACTATGGCTACTTTCTTTGACAAAGAGAAACATGTTTTGATTCAGCTAGAGTCTGATGACGACTGGCACAGCTTTTTCAATAACTGTGAAGGGTTTATCACACAAAGAGACTCCAAACTTATCTATAATTACCTGAAAGAGGCTGCGATAACGGTAGTACTTGAAAAGGGCTATGTTGACGCCGACTACCGGGACACCTATTTCAATTTCTTTTCGCGTAAATTTGCCCAGTATCCAAGCAAAACCATTCGCGCGAATTTCTTCAGCGAGAAAATATCGCCGAGAATGTTGTTCAAGCTTGACCGGTACCAGGATTCGTATCTCGGCTTCATCGTTCTGAGGCCGAATCGTGTCTCTTCAATTGGTAGAACGATACTGGACCCGGAAAAGTTATCCTTTGTTTCAGGACACGTTTGCGTGTCCAAATACCCTGTCCACATCTTAGGAGCTGAGCTGTTTGTTAAAGGCTTCCCCTATATGAGCCAAGATACCGATGTAACGGTATGCGCTCACGCCGCGTGCTGGATGATTTTTCGTTATTTTAGCCAGCGATATAGCCGATACGCTGAAAAATGGCCTTATGAGGTGAGCCAACTAACCAGGGATGTTTCCACGGGCAGGCTCGTTCCCTCAAAAGGACTGACAGCCTATCAAGTGACGGAGATGTTTTCTAACTTTGGATTCACTCCGGAAATATATATTCGTGGACAGCACAGGGATCTTTTTGACAAACTGCTTTATATGTACGTCGAGTCTGGCCTTCCTGTTGTTGCTGCGTTGTCAGGGCATTCCCATGCCATTACAATCATAGGGCATATCTCGGATTTTTCCATCATTCTACCATCAACACCCTGTGCTAGTGATGCTTATTTATATGGCCTCATTGCCAATGATGACAATTTCCTTCCGTATCATGCGATCAGAAAAAATGATCCAGTGCCCCCTTCTGGGTATTGGTCTCGATTCAAAGTGGAGGAAATCGATACTTTCATCGTGCCTTTGTATGAAAAAATTCACCTTTCTGCCGAGCATGTGATTGAATTATCAAAAGCGATTCTGGCGGATGATGTCCTCGGATTAAACGCCAGATCGAATTTGCTGAAATATGAAAACATCGTTACCAGAACCTATCTGACTTCATCTAAATCATTCAAAAAGACGATTCGTGAAAAAACTATCCCTTTTGGAATCGCCGATGTTTATTGCGAAATGGCTATGCCAAAATTTATCTGGGTTTGTGAGCTTTCCACGCCCGAACTATACAAAGAAGGAGATGTGGCAGGGGAAATTCTGTTTGATGCCACCGCGAACCCCCGTGACATTTTCCCCTTTTTGTCGATCCATTATCCAGATCTACTCCTTCTGAATAACCGGGATTCCTTGACTAATGATCCCGGACGGTTTAGTATCCACGCCGTTGACACGACCGAAATCGCTCCATATCACTGTTATGTCAATAATCTCTGCGAGGTATGATATGAATTCACTTAAGAAATTGAAGATGAAGAAGGTGCAGGGAGTTCTCTCGTCTAAGGAAGAGGTGAACAAAGTTCGCAACACCCTCGAGAAGAAAACCGCTCAAGCCTTTAGCGAATTTGCCCAGTCAAAGCAGAAGGTGCGGGAGTTGGCCCACCTTAAATATCTAGATTGAACATTGCGTGTTAGCTTGTTTCAGGCCCGCTACGTCTCTGGCGTATGCGGGCTTTCTTGTTTCTAAGCTCAGTTGAGATTTCTGTGTAACTCCTGTGTAATGATGCATTGATAAAGAAGGAAAAAAGCAGCAATAAGGGGAAGTCGCTAGAGAGAGGATCTTTTAAAAAATATAAAAAAATCTACAAGTTGAGAATTAAAAGTGATTTAATGGAATGATCGATTTGAATCTTCCTAATCCTGGTGCCGCAGGTTCGAGTCCTGCCTGGAGCACCACCAAATAAAGGCCAACAGCTCAAGAAGACTGAGCTTTTGGCCTTTTCTTTTTCATTGATTTTTAGCCTCGCTTGCCATAGGCTGGCCAAAACTAGCCGTGTTTTGCAAAATATTGCGCCCAAAATTGCGCCCGGATTTACGCCCAAAATGGCAACCGTCACGAAACCACTTGGTAGAGGAACCCTTTTGCTTTGCCATTCAAAGCGAGGGACGGAGTCCCTTCATTCTTCCTTCCTTGCGAAGGGGGCTTTACCGGCTGGCCGAGACTTTAGGCTCGGCCAGCCCTCTTGGAACGCATAGCACCCGCCCTGCCCTCTTCGGCGGGATCGCCCACAAAGACCATCCTCGACAATCCTTATAAAAAACAAGGGATTGCCCGCCAAAAGCTGTTATTCTCGCCCAAGAAATTATAAATCGCCTCAAGGTTCGTTGCGTACCATGGTTCGCAGTATTATGATGGGAGGAGTAGAGAGAATGGCACGACTGGCAAAACCAAAACGGGTCATCGTCTATGCGGATCAGGAGGGAAACGAGCCTTTTACCGATTGGCTCTATGGGCTGAAAGACAGGATTGGGCGAAAGCGCGTCTTGATCCGGATCGCGCGCCTTGAGCAAGGGAACTACGGCGACTGTGAACCGGTAGGGGATGGGATTAGCGAATTACGCATGTTCTTTGGTTCCGGCTATCGGGTTTATTTCGGGGAAGACGCAGATAACATCGTTGTCTTGCTCTGCGGCGGTGACAAGGGGAGCCAGAAGAAAGACATCAAACAGGCGAAAGCCTATTGGCGGGAGTATCTGACCCATGAAAAAATATAGATCATTTGCCGACGTTGAAGAATCCTACTTCCGCGACCATCCGGAAGAGATGGATGAATATATGGTCCTCATGTTTGAGGAATACGCCAAGGACGGCGACACAGGGGCTTTGCTCTCGTCGCTGCGTGTCCTGAGTCGCGTCAAGGGAGTGACCAAGATAGCCGAAGAAACCGGCCTGAGTCGCAAGGGGATACAGGAAGCCCTCTCCGGAGACGGCAACCCCGAGTTTGCCAGCGTCAACGCCATCATCCACGCCATGGGCTATCGCCTGTCACCGCAAAAATTGAACACATAGCTCTTCGTCGCTGTGCATAAATCTCCAATCAAAGCCCGCCACGATGGCTCGGACTGCACTGCCCCGGCGGCCCACCCGCTCTCCGCTCCGCCGGCCCCGGCGGACTGAGCCCTCCCTCGTTCCCCGTCGCGATCCCGGGAGAACCCGGACGAATCGGCCGTCCGCACCCTGCCCGGGCAGCAGCAGCACCGCGCTGGGAACAGCGCCGCCCGTACCCCGCACCGTTCATTCGCAGGGGGTTCGCTGTCTGTACTGGTCGAAACGGCGACTTCCTGGTATACAGGCCTCCCGTTCGTTGCCGGCCACAGGTTGCGCGGCGCGGTCCGGGTCCGCGGTCCCCGCCGCGGAGGATGCGCCCAACGGGTGGTTCACCGCAGCACCAAGAGAGTACGACCATGAAACGAAAGAACATCTCGCCCGTCCCGGGACACCGGACCAGTCTCCCCTTTTTCCGGGAGATCGTGCAAAAAGGCTACCATGTGTTCAGCATGGAAAACGCGAAACTGCCCGAATATTACCCGACCGCGTTCCCCGCCTATCCCGGGGTCGATCTCCGGCAACTCCGAGTCGGCGACGTGATCACCATCCGGGTCTTTTTCCGGATCGCCGCCGACGGGCTTGTTCGCCCGGATGGCGGCTACGTGGACCTGGAGGTGGAGGACATCGAGGGCGAGACCGTGTTCGGAACGATCCTCACCCGGCTGCCGCGCGACTTCCCCCTGCAGACCGGCGATTCCCTGGAACTCTACCCGGACGAAATCCTCTACAAAACCCGGATGACGGAGCACTGACATGGACCTCAAGGAAAACCAGGCGGCCCTCATTCTCGAGGCCTCGGCCGACGGGGAGATCACCGTGGACGTGCAGTCCCCGGATTCGCACAGCTTTGCCAGCGCGCTCTGCCACGCGCTGGCCATGAAGCTCATGCACGACGAACAGCTGCAGGCTGCGCTCATGGACATGCTCGAGGCGGGTGAGGCGCCGGGAGGACCGCCCAACTGACGGTTCGCCCGTCCTGCCCGTTTGATTGCCAAAAAAAAGCACCCGGCCTGGACAACGGTCGGGTGCTTTTTTTGTGGCGTGGGAGAGGGGGCGCCTCAGGCGTTGTCCAGGCCGTACTTGCCGCTGTAGCCGCGCGGGGTGACCATCCGCCCCTGCCAGGCGAAGGTCTGCGAGTTGCCGACGATGACCGTGGTCTGCATGCCGATCTCTTCATCGAGCATTCCGCCCAGGGTGGTCAAGCGCACCGTTTCGTGTTCACGGCTGGCGCCGCTGACCAGGCCGACCGGCGTGTCCGGCGTGCGGTGCTCGAGCAGGATCTCCCGGCAGCGGACGATCTGGTCAACGCGCTTTTTCGATTTGGGGTTGTAGATCACCACCACGAAATCGGCCCCGGCCGCGGCCGCGATGCGGCGCTCAATGAGCGGCCAGGGGGTCATCAGGTCCGAGAGGCTGATGGCCGCGAAATCGTGCATGAGCGGCGCGCCGAGCACCGCGGCGCAGGCGTTGAGCGCGGCGATGCCGGGGATCACCTCGATGGCCGCGGTGGCGCCGGTGGCCCGGGCCAGCTCGAACACCAGCCCGGCCATGGCGTAGATGCCCGGGTCGCCGCCGCAGACCAGGGCCACCCTGCGCCCCGCCTCGGCCAGCTCCAGGGCCGTGCGGCAGCGGTCGATCTCCTGCATCATGGCCGAGGAGAGCACCTCGCTTGCCGGGTTGAGGCAGTCCCGCACCAGGTCCAGGTAGGTGCGGTAACCGACCACCACCTCCGCGTTCTCCAGGGCCCGGCGGGCGCGCGGGGCCATCAGGTCGAGGGCGCCGGGGCCGGTGCCGACCACGGAAAGGGTGCCGGTTGGCGTTTGTCGCGAAGCTGTCATGATGCGTTCCTCTGATCGCTGTCGGCCGGAGTATCGGCCGCGGTCTGGGTTGCGGATGCGCCGCCGGCACAATGCGCGCCGAGCGGGTCGGCCCGCTCGGCCACGGCCACGGTCACGTCCGGGTATTTCTCTTTGCCCACCAGCAGGGTCGCGCCCGGTCCGGCGGCCAGCAGGGCCGCGGGTTCGGCCACGCCCCGGGCGCCGGTGGCGCGCAGCACCGCCGCCGAACTGCTCACCCCGGGCACGCTGTTGAGGGCTTGGCTGTCATAAAACCTGGTGGCCAGCTCCTGTTCGGCCGCATAGGCGAGCAGGCCGGCCTCGTCCCGCTTCAGGTCGATGGAGGCGAGGGCGCAGACCGCGGCCAGCGCCAGCCCGTGGCGGCCGAAGGTTTCATTGACCGCCCGGTCGATCGCCCCGGCCGGGGTGCCGCGGTTGCAGCCGATGCCGAGCACCAGCGCGGGCGGGTGGAGGAGCGCGGCCCCGGGCGGGCCGACGGCGTGCACGTCGACAACCAGGCCGGCATCCTCGCGCGCGGCGATCGTTTGCAGGTCCGGCGGCAGCTCGGGCAGCGGGCAGCAGCTCCACAGGGTGAGCGCGCCCTCGTCCACCAGCCGGCCCATGGCCGCGGTCAGGCCGGCCCGGTCCGTGATCTGCAGGCCGAGATCACGGCACCAGAGGTCGAGCGCGGTGCGGCCGAGCACATCCGAGGCGGTGGTCAGCGCCGCGGCGCCGCCGGTGAGCCGCGCCACCTCGCGCGCCAGCTCGTTGGCCCCGCCGAGATGGCCGGAGACGAGCGGGATGGCGAAGCGGCCGGCCTCGTCACAGACCACCACCGCCGGGTCATGCCGCTTGTCCGCGAGCAGCGGGGCGATGGTGCGCACCACGATGCCCGCGGCCATGATGCAGACCAGGGCCCGATGGCTTTGCCAGGCCCGCCGCATCTCCACGGCCACCCGGCCCCGACAGGGGCGGAAGTCGGCGCCGAGCTGCGTGGCCAAGCGCTCGCCGAGCGCGCAGCCGCCCCGGGTCAGGGCGAGCACCACGATGCCGCCCGGCTGCCCCCCCTGCCCGTGCATCAGCGGTACTCGTGGGAAAAGGCCGCGTCGTAGAGCTTCGAGGCGACGCGGCTGTCTGCGGACAAGGCCGGCCCGACCACGATCATGGCGGTCTTGCGAATGCCCGAATCGGCCACCCGTGCGGCAATGTTCGCAAGCGTGCCGCGAACCATGCGCTCGTCCGGCCAGCTGGCCCGCTCGACCACGGCAATTGGCGTGTCCACCGGGTAACCGCCGGCCCGCAGGTCCTCGACCACCCGCCCCATCATTGAAACACTCAGGAAGATGCACATGGTCGCCTGCGCCGCGGCCAGGCGGACGAGCGATTCCCGTTCCGGCACCGGCGTGCGGCCGGCCTGCCGGGTGAGGATGACCGTCTGGGTGACCTCGGGCACGGTCAGCTCGGTGCGCAGGGCCGCGGCCGCGGCGAACACCGAACTGACCCCGGGCACCACCTCGTAGGGGATGACGCGCGCATCCAACCACTGCATCTGCTCGCGGATGGCTCCGTACATGGCCGGGTCGCCGGTGTGCAACCGCACCGTGCGCAGGCCGCGACGGTAGCCGTCGGCGAGCAGGGTCATGATCGCCTCCAGGTCGAGGGCGGCGCTGTCGTGGCAGGCTGCGCGGATGCCTTCGAGCAGTGCCGGGTTGACCAGGCTGCCGGCATAGACCACCAGGTCGGCGGTGTCGATCAACCGGCGGCCCTTGAGGGTGAGCAGTTCAGGGTCGCCCGGGCCGGCGCCGAGGAACACCACCGGGTGGCGATTAGTGTCAGGCTGGAGCATAGCTGTCGTCATCACGCCACCCGGACCCGTTTCTTGCGCACCACCATGGTCGAAAAGTAATGCAGCTCCCGGCCCCGGGCGGCGCGGACGTCGGTGTACACCCGCTCGCCGGGCAGGCCGGAGCGCTCGGTGAGCACCGCCTGGTCAACGAGGCCCAACTCCTCGAGCAGGTCGATGAGGGTGTCGAGCCGGCGGTGCACCTTCATCAGCACCACCGCGTCCAGGCTGGTCAGGATCTGTCGCAGTCGGTCGTCCTCGAAGGCCGCTGGCACCACCGCCAACACGTCGTCGCCGAGTGCCAGCGGGCTCGACTGGGAGGCGGCGCAGGCGGCCATGGCGGTGATGCCTGGCACCACCGTGACCATGGTGGCCGGCCGCCGTTCCTGGATCATGGCCAGCAGGTAGAAGGCGGTGGAGTAGAGGGTGGCGTCGCCGATGGTGGGAAAGGCCACGTCCTCGCCCCGGTCCAGGTGGGCGATCACCCGGTCCGCGGCCGAGCCCCAGGCGTCGAGCAGCTGTTGGTCCGCCTCCCGGCCGAGGAAGACCTTCTGCATTGGGAAGCAGAGTTCGAGCACCGTGCGGCCGTTGCCCGGGACCACCTGGCTGGCGATCCGCAGGGCGCTGCTGCTGCCGTTGCGGCGGGCCTTGGGCACGGCCCAGACCCGGGCCGCGTCGAGGAGGCGGGCGGCCTTGTAGGTCATCAGTTCCGGGTCGCCGGGGCCGACGCCGACCAGGTAGAGGTGGCCGGACTGCGGAGTGGGATGCTGGCTGCTCATGGTTCGCCTGTGATGAAGGTTATGGGGTTGAGGACCCGGGCCGGGCCACCGGGTTCGTGGCGGGTCACGGCCAGGGTGGCGCTGGTCACGCGGCGGCAGAGCTGCGCGAGCACGCGACGGGCAGTGGTTTCGGTCCTGGCGAGTACCGCGCTGACCACGAGGCGGCCGCCGGGTCGAAGTCGGGGGACGACCGCGGTGAGGATCGCCTCCAGTTGGCCGCCGCTGCCGCCGATGAACACCCGGTCCGGGTCCGGCAGGTTGGCCAGGGCCGCCGGCGCCTCGCCGTCGACCAGGTGGATGGTGTAGGCGCCGTAGGTGCGGATGTTGGCGCGGATGTTGGCCTGCTCCGTGGGGTGGCGTTCCACCGTGTACACCGAGAGTTCCGGGCAGAACCGGGCCGCCTCCAGGCTGACGCTGCCCGAGCCGCCGCCGATGTCCCAGAACACGCCGGTCGCGGGCAGGCGCAGCCGGTGCAGCGCCGCGGCGCGCACCTCGTCCTTGGTGATCAGGCCGCGCGAGTGGCGGATCTCGTCCTCGCCGAGGCCGAAACGGCAGACCTCGGGACGGGCGGGCTGCTCGACCAGCACCAGGTTGAGCGGGCCGAAGTGCCGGCCGCTGATGGCCTCCAGGCTGCCGGTGGTGAGCCGTTCGTCGACCAGGCCGAGGTTCTCGGCCACGCGCACACGGATGGCGGTGATGCGTTCCCGGTCGTCGCAGGCGCGCAGGGCCGCGAGCAGGTCGGCCGCGACCCGGTCCGGGCTGCTCTGGTGGTCGGTGAGCAGCAGCGTCCGCGGGTAGGGCAGCACCCGGCCGGGGAGGGTGTCGGCCGGGCGGCCGTGCAC
>JAGODN010000402.1 GCA_017998195.1 Desulfobulbus sp.
GCCAGCCTGCCCGCGGCCACCGGCTCCGGCCTCGAGGGGCTCGGCATCGAACCCCTCTTGTTCTACAGTTTCACCGCCGCGGCCCTGTTCCTCTACCTGCTCGACGTGGTCCAGAAACGCACCCTCAGGCTCACCCTGCCCGGGCTGCGCGCCTCCATACTCGGCGTGTGGGGCATCTTCGTCTACCATTACCTCTACTACCAGGCCATGGCGCGTGCGCCGCTGGCCGAGGCGGCCATTCTCGCCACCACCTGGTCGTTCTGGATCGTGGTCTTCTCCTCGGTGCTCGTCTTCCGCCGGCTGCGGTCGGGGATCGTGGTCACCGCCCTGGTCGGGCTGTTCGGCGCCGGCCTGGTGATCGCTGCCGGCAAGGATCTCGGTTTCCGCAGCGAGGCCCTGGGCGGCTACGGGCTGGCCCTCGTCTGCGGCCTGGTGTGGAGCAGCTTTTCCGTGGGCCTGTCGCGGCTCGGCCTGCGCGAGGAGCCGATGACCGCCTTCACCGTGTACGCGGCCCTGCTCTCCGGGGTGCTGTTCGTGCTCACCGGGCCGCATCCCGCGCCCACCGGCTCGTCCCTCCTGTCCGCGGCCTATCTCGGCTGCGTGCCGCTCGGCCTCTCCTTTTTCCTGTGGAACCGGGCGGTGGTGGGCGGCAACCTGGCGGTGATCGGCTTTCTCAGCTACCTGACCCCGCCCCTGGCCGTACTCCTGGTGGCCCTCACCCGTCACCAGGCGGTGCCGCTGCAGGTGCTGGTGGGCATGGCGGTGATCATCGCCGCCTCCATGGTCGGCCGGCTGCTGCTCGACGCCGGCCGGGCCCCGACGGGGCAGATCGCCGATTGAGCGAGCCGCGGATTTGTCATGCCTGGTGCCGAAGCGGACAAGGAGGAGACCATGAGGCGATGCAGGGTGTTGTCGGTGTTCGGCACCCGGCCGGAGGCGATCAAGATGGCGCCGGTGGTCGGCGAGCTGGCCCGGTTTCCGGCAGACTTTGACAGCCGGGTGTGCGTCACCGGCCAGCACCGTGACATGCTCGACCAGGTGCTTGCCCTGTTCGGGATCCGCCCGGACTTCGACCTGGACATCATGCGGCCCGGCCAGAGCCTGACCGACACCACCTGCGGCGTGCTGCGCGGCCTCGAAACGGTATTCGCCCGCTTCATGCCGGACCTGGTGCTCGTCCACGGCGACACCACCACCACCATGGCCGCCGGCCTGGCCGCCTTCTACCACCAGGTTCCCTTCGGTCACGTCGAGGCCGGGCTGCGCACCGGCAACCTGCAGGCCCCCTTTCCCGAGGAGATGAATCGCCGCCTGGCCGGCATGCTGGCCCGCTGCCACTTCGCGCCCACCGGCCGCGCCCGCGACAACCTGCTTGCCGAGGGGGTGGCCGCGGACCGCATCCTGGTCACCGGCAATACCGTGATCGACGCCCTGCTCACCGTGGTCGGGCGGCTGCGCACGGACACCGGCCTGCAACGGGAGATGGCCGCGCGGTTCGCCTTTCTCGATCCGCACAAACAGCTCGTGCTCGTCACCGGCCACCGGCGGGAGAACTTCGGCGCCGGTTTCGAGCGGGTTTGCCGGGCTCTGCGCACCCTGGTCGAGACCCACCCCGGGGTGCAGCTGGTCTACCCGGTGCACCTCAACCCGCGGGTGCAGGAACCGGTGCGCCGCCTGCTCGGCGACCTCCCCGGCGCGCACCTGCTCGAGCCGCTCGACTACCTGCCCTTTGTCGCCCTCATGGACCGGGCCAGCCTGATCATCACCGACTCGGGCGGGGTGCAGGAGGAGGCCCCATCGCTGGGCAAGCCGGTGCTGGTCACCCGCGAGACCACCGAGCGGCCCGAGGCCGTGGCCGCGGGCACGGTGCAGCTGGTGGGCACGGACGCGGCCGCCATCGTCCGCGAGGCCGCACGCCTGCTCGCCGACCCGTCCGCCGGCGCAGCGCCGGGGGCCAACCCCTACGGCGACGGCCAGGCCGCGCCGCGCATCGTCCGTTTCCTGCGCGAACACCTCCTGCCCACGGCCGGCTGAAGCGTCCGCCGGGCCGCTTCCGGTCCCTGTCTTTCTGCTCTTTTCCTGCGCTGGTTCAGCGGGTTGCGCGTTCGCGGATGCGAGCGGCGATGGCCGCGCCAAGCCGGGCCAGGTTGGTCCGCTGGCCGGCCACCCAGGGGGCAAGGCCGGGTTCGGCCAATGGCTCGACCAGGGTGGCGCGGCGGGTCTCCGTCGCCTTTCCGGCCGGGTCAACAAGGGTCCAGCGGACATCGAGGCGGGCGCTCTCCCCGGGGGTGCCGTCCAGGGCAAGCACCTCGAGCTGCACCTGCCAGGCGGTCCCGCCCAGCGGCAGCTGCGGGAACAGGGTCACCCGCTCGGTGGCGAGCTCCGCGGCCAGTCGTTCGGCCAGGGCCCGGCCGATCTCCCGGTCCATGCTCCCGGCCCAGCGGTGGTTCTCGGCCAGCTGAAAGCGGCCGTCGCTGCCGGTGGCGATGCGGGTGTTGTGGAGCAGGTCCGGCACCCGCACCGGGCCGACCACCAGGGCCGGGCCGTCGGCCCGGGCCGTGGCTGCTGCGCCGGCGTCCGCACCGAGCAGGCTGTGGTAGACCACCGGCGCCGGCGGTGCGGCGCACCCGGTGAGGATCGTTGCCAAAAGGGCGGCAAGCACGAGGCGGAGACAGGATCTATTCATCGCGGGCAGGCTCCTT
>JAGODN010000062.1 GCA_017998195.1 Desulfobulbus sp.
GCTCCTCTTCGAGGAAGCGCTGCAGCAGCTGGAAGGTGTTGTCCGGCCCGGGCCGACCCAACTGGCCGCGCGCGGCCGGGTTCTCCGGGGTGGCCAGGGCCACGGTCTTGAGCATTCCCTTGGAGAAGCGCTTGAGCGCCGCGGTGATGGCGGTTTTCACCCCGGCCCGGTCGAGTTCCGCGGGCAGGGGCACCTGCACGGTCTCGGTGCCGTTGTCGATGGCCAGGTGGAACCAGAACGGCTGGGCGGACAGCAGGCCGGCCACCATCGGCTGCATGCCGAAGTCTCGGCTGAGTTGCGTTGCCAACTGGCCGCCCTCGGCCTCCGGGTCGGCGAAGCTGAAGGAAAATTTGTCGCCGCCCTCTTTTTTGAACGCCTCGAGCAGGGCGGGCAGCTCGGCCTTGAGCCGGACGAGCACCTCGGGCAACCGCTCGTCCGCCGACAGGTAGCCGCGCAGCCGTACCGGCGCCTGGATGCCGGCGAACAGGTTGCCGCCGCCCTGGTAGCTGTAGAGCACCTTCTTGATCGCCCGGGTGATGTCATGCTCCGGGTTGCGCAGCTCCACGTCCAGGCGGGTGTCGGTGTCGCTCTTCACCTCGATCAGGTCCTGGAAGGAGAGGGTCTCGAATTCGTTGCCGTACTTGACGAGGATGTCGAAGTACGAGTTGGTGACCGCCGCCTGATGGCGCGAGGCGGTCTGGAACGGCACCGGCCGAATGGAGTACTTCTCGCCCGCCTCCTGCTCCAGTTCGGGCCGATCGTGCGGGTCGACGATCTCCACCCGCACCCGGCCGCGGCCGGCCACCTCGTACTCGCGCAGCAGGTCGCGCAGCTGCGGCTGCAGGGGCGCGAGCAGCGGGTGGGTCTGGCTGGAGAAGTAGCCGCGGATCAAGAGCGGCTCCTGCAGCCGGCCCAGGTAGGCGCGGGTGGCGTCCGAGATCGAGTAGATGCGCCCCTCGGTGAGGTCGGCGCGCAGGCTGGTCAGCGGCGCCAGCCACAGGTTGACGGCCAGGAAGTTGGCCGCCAGCAGCGCTGTGGCCAGCGCCCGGCGCCGGTGCGCCGGGGTGGACGGGTTGCCGGCCCAGCGCCTGCGCTCGAGGGTGTACACGTTCAGGGCGAGGAACACGCCGATCAGACTGAGCGGATAGACCAGGTCGCGCAGGTCGATCACCCCGCGGGTGACCGCGTCGAACCGTGAGCCCGCGCCGAGGAGCTTGAGCAGCTCCCCGGTGCGGTTGCCGAAGAAGCTCGTCAGGGTGTCCGAGCCGAGCAGGTAGAGCGCGCTGCAGGCGAGCGTGGTCACGATCAGGCTGACGATCTGGCTGCTGACGCGGGCGCTGACGAACAGGCCGATGGCGATGTAGGCCCCGGCCAGGCAGAGGCTCGCCAGGTAGCCGCCGAACACCGGGCCCCAGTCGAGCCGGCCGATCAGGCTGACACTCAGCGGCAGGGGCAGGGTGAGCATGAGCGCGATGGCCACCAGCGCGAGGCAGGCGAGGAACTTGCCGCCCACCAGGGCGGGCAGCCCCACCGGCGCGGTGAGGAGCGGCTCCAGGGTGCCGGCCCGGTGCTCCTCGGACCAGGCGCGCATGGTGATCGCCGCCGACAGGAAGATGAGGGTGAGCGGCAGCCACTCGAACATGGGCCGCACATCGGCGATGTTGCGGCTGAAAAAGGTCTCCACCCAGAAGACGATGAACAGGGTGGCCACCAGGAAGGCGCCGAAAAAGAGAAAGGCGGCCGGGGTGGCGAAGAATCCGGCCAACTCCCGCCGGGCCACGGTGCCAAGCGCGTTCATTGCTCCCTCCCGTCATGCAGGTTGATGTCGCGGAAGATCTTCTCCAGGTCGCGGGCCTCGGGCCCGAGTCCGTACAGGCTCAAGCCGGCCCGGGCCACGGCCGCGGCCGCCGCCGGCGCAAGCTCCTCGGCAAAACCGGTGCCGGCAAGAGCGAAACAGGCCCGGCCGGGGGCGGCGGGCAGCCGTTCCACCCCGGTCACGCCGGCGAGTTCGGCCAGCATCGCCTGCGCCTCGTCGCGATCATCCACGGTGACCAGCAGCCGCCGGGCCGCGGCCAGCTCCGCCAGGCGGGCGTCGAGCGCCAGGCAGCCGTGCTGGATGATGAGCACCCGGCCGCACACCGCCTGCACCTCCTGGAGGATGTGGGTGGAGATGAGCAGGGTCGCCTCGCAGGCGAGTTCGCGGATCAGTTCGCGCATGTGCTGGATCTGGGTGGGGTCGAGGCCGTTGGTGGGCTCGTCGAGGATGAGGATCTTCGGCCGGTGGAGGATGGCCCGGGCCACCCCGACCCGCTGGCGATAGCCGCGCGACAGGGTGCCGATGGTCTGGTCGGCCTTGTCGGTCAGGCCGGTGCGGGCCAGGGCCAAACGCAGCAGCGGGCCCAGCTCGGCCCCGCCCACCCCGTGCAGGCCGGCGTGGTAGCGGAGCGCGCCGGCCACGGTCATCTCCGGGTAGACCGGGCAGTTTTCGGGCAGGTAGCCGATCCGCGCCTGCACACCGCGCAGGTCCGTGGCCAGGTCCAGGCCGTCGATGCGGATCGCCCCCGCGGTGGGTTCGAGGAAGCCGGTGAGCATCTTCATGATGGTGGTCTTGCCGGCGCCGTTGTGGCCGAGCAGGCCGACGATCTCGCCCGGGCCGATGGTGAACGAGACATCGTCCACCGCCTTGAGCGGGCCGTAGGTGCGGGTCAGGTGTTCGACTTGAATCATGGGCACTCTCCAGGACAGCGCAGGGCGCGGGCGGCAAGGACCGGGCGGGATCGGCGGGGCCGGGCTGGTGATTGCGGCACCACCCTGCGGGGTTCAGCGGAAAAGGACGGAGGCGGTTGTCACGACATGAACGAACGCGGACGGAAAAACGGGGAACCATGGCACGGCGCGCCCCGGCGGCGCGCCGTGCCGCTATGGTAAGTCGACCCGGACGGATGTCAAGCGGGGTGGTTCAACGGTCGCGCAGGGTGGCGGCGAACACCGCGCCGAAACCGGCGGCGAGCATCAGGTGAAAGACGAAGAACACGTATTCGTGCCGGCTCACGGCCACCGCCAGGCAGGCGCAGAACAGCAGGGCGAGCAGCCCCTCGGCGATGGTGCCCAGGCTGACGGGATTTTTTTGCCGGCCGCTGTCCAGGTCCAACCGCCGGTTGCCGACGATGTTGTACTTGGGCGTGCGCACGAACGAGGAGCGGATGCCCAGGTAGCCCTCGATCACGGCCACCGAGTTGTGGAAGCTGAGACCGACGGACATGGTCAGCAGCAGCGGGAACCAGCCGACCAGGGCCAGCACCCGGCGCGCCGACAGGGGCCGCGGCAGCAGGTGGAGGTTGGCGTAAAAATAGACCGTGGCCACCCCGACCAGGCCGAGCAGGGAGACGCTCAGCCAGCGCTGGTCGATCCCGGCCGGGCCGAGCAGGGGCAGCAGGCCGACGCTGGTCAGGGCGAGCAGGAGCACGGCCAGGAAGATCGAGCTGTTGAACAGGTGGGCGACCGCGTGCAGCTTGGTCAACGGCCGCAGGCTGCTCGCCAGCACCACCGGCGCCAGCCGCCGGGCGTTCTCGGCCCCGCCCTTCATCCAGCGGAACTGCTGCGACTTGATGCCGTTCATCTCCACCGGCAGCTCGGCCGGGGCCTCGACCTCCTCCAGGAAGACGATCCGCCAGTGGCGCAGCTGGGCGCGGAAGCTCAGGTCCAGGTCCTCGGTGAGGGTGTCGGCCCGCCAGCCGCCAGCCTCGTCGATGGCCCGCCGCCGCCAGATGCCGGCCGTGCCGTTGAACTGGAGGAAGTGGCCGCCCGCCTCGCGGCCGGCCTGCTCGATGGTGAAATGGACGTTCAACTGCAGGGCCTGCAGCCGGGTGAACAGCGAGTAGTCGTCGTTCAGATGGGTCCAGCGGGTCTGCACCACGCCCACCCGCTCGTCCTGGAAATAGGGCACGGTGGTGCGCAGAAAGTCCGGGTCGGGCAGGAAGTCGGCATCGAAGATGGCCACGAACTCGCCCCTGGCCTGGCCCAATCCCTCGGCCAGGGCCCCGGCCTTGTAGCCGGTGCGGTCAATGCGATGGAGCACGCGGATGTCCAGGCCCTGCTCGCGGTAGCGGGCCGCGGCGCGCTCGCAGATGGCGGTGGTTTCGTCGGTGGAGTCATCCAACACCTGCACCTCGAACCGGTCGCGCGGATAGCGCATGCGGGCGATGTTGTCGATCAGCCGCTCGGCCACGAAGGGCTCGTTGTAGAGCGGCAGCTGGACCGTGACCAGGGGCAGTTGTTCGTCGGCCAGGGGGGGCGGCGGCGCGACCTTCCTGCGGCGGAGGTAGTGAAACAACAGGGTCAGCTGGAGCAGGTTGTAGATGAGGATGATGGCCAGGAAGAACACGTACAGGCCGAACAGGAAGGAGATCAAGGTAGGGTCCCGGGGCAATGGTCGGAGCGGAGCGCAAGGGGCCGGCCCGCGCCGGCGGAACAAAGAGGGAGTGGCCCGGCGCGCCGTATCGAGCCGGGAACTGTACCGAAGCGACGGACGCCTGTCAATGGCGGTGACGCCGGGGTGCGGTCCCGGGCGGGTTGAAGGTGCCGGCGGTCCGACGGACAGGGACCGGGCGGGAGGCTTACGGCCGGGAACCGGTCTCGTCCAGGAGCCGGTCCAGGTGACGCTGGGCCGCGTGCAGGTCGGCCCGCAGCCGGTCGCGATCGCGGTCCAGGGCGCGGATCTCGGCCCGCAGCCGACGACGGGCATCGTCGGCAAGGTCGCGGTCGAGCAGGTCGTCCTCGCGCAAGGCCAGCTGGTTGTCGATGCTGTCCAGCTCCTGGCGCAGGGTATGGACCTCGAAGGCGGCCCGGTTGGCCTGCTCGAATTCCCGGTCCACGGCCGGCGGGCAGACGCCCTGGTAGCGGTGACCGTTCAGGCCGGTGGTCACGGCGTTGTCCAGCCGGCAGTATTCGGCCAGCCCCTCGGCCCGGCCCTCCAGGTAGCGCTGGCGGTCGATGGTGACGTTGTAGCGGGCGCAGGCCTGGTTGTGCCGGTCCAGCCGTTCCGCGGGCAGGCCCAGCTGGCCGTCGCCCAGGCCGATGGCGTACCAGTCGCCCTGCAGGCACTGGTGTTGGCTCAGGCTGGCACAGCCGGCCAGGGTCACGGTGACGACCAGGGCAAGGAGGATTCTCATGGTCTGCTCCTGTTGAGGGGACGGGGGCGCCGCTCAGGCGGCCGGGTTGTCCAGGGCCGAGCGCACCGCGCGGGCCAGTTCGGCCATGACCACCGGTTTGTTGAGGAAGCCCTGGATGCCGATGGCCCGGGCCCGGGCCGCGTCGAACTGCTCGCTGAAGCCGGTGCAGACGATCACCCGCACCCCGGGCCGGATGGCGCGCAGCTCGCGGCAGAGCTGCAGGCCGGTCATCTGCGGCATGTTCAGGTCGGCCAGGACCAAGTCGATCTGTTCCGCCAGGCTGCGGAAGGCCTCGAGCCCGTCGTGGCTGCTGGTGCGCACGCTCACCCGGTAGCCGAGCCGGGTGAGCATGGCGGCGGTAACGTCGGCCACCGACTTCTCGTCGTCCACCAGCAGGATGTGTTCGCTGCCGCGCTCCAGGGGCGCGCTCGCCGGCAACGGCGCGACCGTCTGCGCCCCGGTCAGCTCCACCACCGGGAAGTAGAGGCGGAACACCGTGCCCTGCCCCGGTTCGCTCGAGACCCGCAGCTCGCCGCCGCAGCTGCGCACGATGCCGAGCACCAGCGGCAGCCCCAGGCCGGTGCCCCGGCCGGAGGGCCGGGTGGTGAAATAGGGGTCGAAGATGCGCGCCAGGGTGGCCGCGTCCATGCCGCAGCCGGTGTCCGCCACCTCCAGGCGCAGGTAGGGTCCGGGCGCCGCTGCCCGGCCGTCCAGGTCGTCCAGGCCGAGCACCACCGGCTCGAGGCGCACCCGCAGCCGGCCGCCGGTCCGCTCCATGGCGTGGCAGGCGTTGGCCGCCAGGTTCATGACCACCTGGTGCAGCTGGGTGGGATCGGCCATCACCCGCGGGCAGCCATCGGGCAGCCGGCAGTCGATGGTGATGTTGGCGGGCAGGGTCGGCCGGAGCAGGTCGAGTACCTCGGTGACCACCGCGGCCAGGGAAACCGGCACGAGCTCCTGGTCCACCTGGCGGCTGAAGGTGAGGATCTGCCGGACCAGGGCCCGGGCCCGGCGGGAGGCGTCGACGATCGCCCGGCTGTGCTCGGCGACGATCGGATCGTCCCCCTTCTCTGCCGACAGCAGCTCCGCCCGGCCGAGGATCGGCGACAGCAGGTTGTTGAAATCGTGGGCAATGCCGCCGGCCAGGCTGCCGATCGCCTCGAGTTTGCGGGTCTGCTCGAGCTGCCGCTCGAATTCCTTGTGCTGCTGTTTGAGCCGCTCCTGCTCGGTCAGGTCGATGATGGTGACAAACACCTTGGCCCAGTCCCGTTCATGGCCGGCGGCCACCACCGCCCGCCGCTCGACCAGGAGCGGCAGGCCGTCCAGGGTGCGGTTGTGTGTGCGGGTCTCGCTGCGGCCCGCCCGGTGGAGCGCGGCGAGTTCGGCCGCATAGCCCTCGCCCGGGTCGTCGGGCAGAATGGCGGCCAGCCGGGTGAGCAGGCCCGGCTCACCGGCGCCGTAGAGCGCGAGCGTTGCCCGGTTGGCGGCGACGATGCGCGCCGCCTCGGCGCACAGCACCAGGTCTCCGGGATGGGTGCGGAAATGGGCGACCGGGTCGCCGACACCGCCGGCCCGCAGGGTGTCGAGCAGCACCCGCACCGCGCTCAGGTCCTCCTCGACCAGCGGCATGGGCGAGTGCTCGAACAGCAGCCGGTAGCCGGCCTCGGTCTCGGCCAGGGCCTGGGTCTTGGTGGAGATGATGCGCTTCTTGCGCTGGTTGAGCAGCACCAGGGTGAGCACGAGCAGGCTGACCACCACCAGGCCGAGCAGAGAGAGCGGGTCCGTCGGCACGGCCCCGTACCATGGGGCGCCGGACCCGGAGCCGGAAGGGAACGCGAGCAGTGCGGCCGCGCCGGTCCGCCGGAGGAGGGCGGGGCATGCGGGCGTTGGCGGGTGGGCGTGGCGGGGCATGGGGACGGGGCGCTCCAGGGAGGGCGGAACAGGTGAGGGCTTGGCTGCATACTACGGCCGGGACCGCGCCCCTGTCAAAAGAAAACCGGCCCCGCCAGCCCCTGCGGCCGGCCCCTTGCCGGCGACCGGGAAAGGGTTGACAGGGCCGCGGCCGGTGTGCGATGAAACACACCTCGGCACCTCTCGACCAACCATCCCCCGGGGACACGCATGCAGGCAATCGACACCACCGGCTGGCAGTTCTGGATCGACCGGGGCGGCACCTTCACCGATATCGTCGCCCGGAGGCCGGACGGCACCCTCACCACCTGCAAGCTCCTCTCCGACAACCCGGAGCGCTACCCGGACGCAGCCGTGCACGGCATCCGCACCCTGCTCGGTCTCGGCCCGGACGCGCCCATCCCGGCGGGCTGCATCGACACGGTCAGGATGGGCACCACCGTGGCCACCAACGCCCTGCTCGAACGAACCGGCGAGCGGACGCTCCTGGTCATCACCCGCGGCTTCGGCGACGCCCTGCGCATCGGCTACCAGAACCGGCCGGAGCTGTTCGCCCGCCACGTGGTCCTGCCCGAGCTGCTGCACGAGCGGGTGATCGAGGTGGACGAGCGGGTGGACGCGGCCGGCCGGGTGCTGGTGCCGCTCGACCGGGAGCAGGCCGAGCATGACCTGCGCTCCGCCTTTGCCGACGGCCTGCGCGCGGTGGCCATCGTGCTCATGCACGGCTACCGCTTCCCGGAGCACGAACGGCAGTTGGCCGCAATCGCCCGGACCATCGGCTTCACCCAGGTCTCGATGAGCCACCGGGTGAGCCCGCTCATCAAGCTGGTGGCCCGCGGCGACACCACCGTGGTCGACGCCTACCTGACTCCGATCCTGCGCCGCTACGTGGACCGGGTGGCCGACCGGCTGGGCGGCGACCGCGCCCCGCGGCTGTTGTTCATGCAGTCCAGCGGCGGCCTCACCGACGCGCCCCTGTTCCGCGGTCGCGACGCGGTGCTCTCCGGCCCGGCCGGCGGGGTGATCGGCATGGCCCGCACCGCGGCCATGAGCGGCCACACCCGGCTGATCGGCTTTGACATGGGCGGCACCAGCACGGACGTCACCCATTACGACGGGGCGTTCGAACGCAGCTTCGAGACCCTGGTGGCCGGGGTGCGCATGCGCGCGCCGATGATGCGCATCCACACCGTGGCCGCGGGCGGCGGCTCGGTGCTGCGCTTTAGCGGCGGCCGCTTCCGCGTGGGCCCGGACTCGGCCGGCGCCGACCCCGGCCCGGCCTGCTACCGCCGCGGCGGCCCGCTCACCGTGACCGACGCCAACCTGCTGCTCGGCCGGCTGCAGCCCGAGCACTTCCCCCGGGTGTTCGGCCCGGACGGCGACCAGCCCCTGGACACCGAGGCTACCCGGCAGGCCTTTGCCGAGCTGACCGCGCAGATCATCACAGCCACCGGCCGCACCGACCTGACCCCGGAGACCGTGGCCGAGGGGTTCCTGCGCATCGCGGTGGAAAACATGGCCAATGCCATCAAGAAAATCTCGGTGCAGCGGGGCCACGACGTCACCGGCTACACCCTGCAGTGCTTCGGCGGCGCCGGCGGTCAGCACGCCTGCCGGGTGGCGGACGCGCTCGGCATGGAGCGCATCCTGCTCCACCCGCTGGCCGGGGTGCTCTCCGCCTACGGCATGGGCCTGGCCGACATCCGCGCCCTGCGCGAGCGCCAGGTCGACTGGCCGCTCACCGGGGTGGAGATCGAGAACCGCCTGCGGGCAGCGGCCGAGCCGCTCTGCCGGGCGGCTGCGGCCGAGGTCGCGGGCCAGTGCCCGCCCGGTCACCCGGTGGAACTGGTGGTCACCGCGCAGCTGCGCTACGCGGGCAGCGACACCGTTCTGCCGGTCGCGCTCGCCGACGAACCGACCATGCGCGCGGCCTTCGAGGCGGCCCACCGGGACCGGTTCGGCTTCGTACCCGTGGACCGGCCGCTGGTGGTGGAATCGCTCGTGGTCGAGGCCATCGGCCGCACCGACACCCCGGAGGACCCGGAACTGCCGCTCCACCCGGGGCCGCCGCCCGCCGCGGGCACGATCCGGCTGTGGGACGCGGGCGGCTGGCGTCAGGCGCCGCTCTTCCGGCGCGAGCAGCTGCACCCCGGCCAGCGCCTGCGCGGCCCGGCGCTCGTCATCGAGCCCATCGCCACGGTGGTGGTCGAGCCGGGCTGGGAGGCCGCGGTGAACAGCCGCAACCACCTCGTGCTCAGCCGATACCAACCCCGGCCGGCCGCCGAGTCCCTGACCACCCGGGTCGACCCGGTGCTGCTCGAGGTGTTCGCCAACCTGTTCATGGCCATTGCCGAGCAGATGGGGGTGACGCTGGCCAACACCGCCCACTCGGTGAACATCAAGGAGCGGCTCGACTTCTCCTGGGCCCTGTTCGACCGGGACGGCCGCCTGGTGGCCAATGCCCCGCACGTGCCGGTGCACCTCGGCTCCATGGGCGAGTCGGTGCGCGCGGTGCTGCAG
>JAGODN010000063.1 GCA_017998195.1 Desulfobulbus sp.
TGAAGAACGGGGCCTTCGACTACATCACCAAGCCGTTCAACTTCGACGAGATCAGGAGCGTGGTGCGGGCGGCGATGAAGAAGCGGCCGACTGCCGGCACGGTGCCGGAGGACGGGTTCCCGGAGATCATCGGCCGCAGCCCGGAGATGATGAAGATCTTCGACATGATCACCAAGATCGCGCCCACCCCGGCCAACGTGCTCATCTACGGCGAGTCCGGCACCGGCAAGGAACTGGTGGCCCAGGCCATCCACAACCGGTCGCGGGTGGCGGCCAACCCCTTTGTCCCCATCACCTGCAGCGCCATCCCGGAGAGTCTGCTCGAGAGCGAGCTGTTCGGTCATGTCAAGGGCTCGTTCACCGGCGCCATCGCCGACAAGGCCGGGCTGTTCCAGCAGGCCGACCGCGGCACCGCCTTTCTCGACGAGATCGGCGAACTCACCCCGATCATCCAGACCAAGCTGCTGCGCGTTCTCCAGGAGCGGGAGTTCATGCCGGTGGGCTCCACCCGCACCCGCCAGGTGAACGTGCGCATCATCGCCGCCACCAACCGGGTGCTCGAGCAGGAGATCATCTCCGGCCGGTTCCGCGAGGACCTCTACTACCGGCTGGCGGTGGTACCCATCCGCGTGCCGCCCCTGCGTGAGCGCATCGGCGACGTGCCCCTGCTCGTCGATCACTTCCTCAAGAAGTTTTCGACCCTGCTCGGCAAGGAGGTGCAGACCATCTCCAGCTACGGCATGGAGGTGCTCATGCAGTACGATTTCCCGGGCAACGTGCGCGAACTGGAGAACATCATCGAGCGCGGCGTGGCGCTCGAATCCTCGAACATCATCCTCCCGGAGAACCTCATCCTCTCGCTCCACCGGCAGGAAAAGACCGGCCCGGCCCGGCCGGCGGACACCGCCCAACCACTGTTCGTCGCCGCCCGGGACGAGCACGAACTGTTCGAACGGGGACTGGAAGAGGTGCTCCAGCAGGTGGAAAAGGAAATGATCCTGCACGCCCTGGCCCGGGCCGACAACTCCAAGATGCGCGCCGCCGACCTGCTCAAGCTGAGCTTCCGCAGCCTGCGTTACAAAACCAAGAAGCACAACATCGACTGAGGCCGGCGGGCTCCCGCGTTCCCCCGACCCACCGCACCGCCCCCGGAGCCGCCCATGCTGCAGCGCCTCGCCCGCATCTTCACCCCCGTTGCCGACAGCGAGCAGGAGACCCGCCGCCACCTGCTGCGCTGGCTGTTCACCCGCGTGCTGCTGTTCACCCTGCTCATCGCCATCGCCTCGTTCTTCCGCGGCAAGGGGCAGCAGGTGCTCCTGCCGCCCCAGTCGGTGACGCTTGCCTTCCTCCTGCTGCTCTACGCCTACACCATCGGCTCGGCCCTCCTGCTGCAGAAAACGGCCGTGCCGGTGCGCACCTTCGGCCTGGTGCAGCTGCTCTCGGATACGGTCGGCGCCGCCCTCCTGGTCTACGCCACCGGCTGCAGCAACTCCGTGTTCGCGCCCATCTTCCTGCTGCCGGTGATCGCCGCCGGGCTCATCCTTCACCGCAGCGGCGGCCTGGTGCTGGCCGCGGCCGCCACCCTGCTCTACGGCGCGGTGCTCGGCAGCGAACTGCTCCACTGGCTGCCCGCCTATTATCGCGCCCCGGCCTACCGCGCGCCGGACAACCTGTTCATAAGTACCAACCTGTTCGCCACCTACGGGCTGATCTTCTTCCTGGCCGCCCTGCTCAGCGGGCAACTGGCCCGACGGCTGCGCTCCACCGAGGAGCGGCTCAACCGCACCGCGCTCGAGTTCGACCGGCTCTCCATCCTCTACAAGCAGATCTTCGACGACATCGCCACCGGCATCATCACCACCGACAGCCGCAACCGGATCACCTCCTGCAACCGTGCGGCCGAACGGATCACCGGCTGCTCCCGCATGCTCCTGCTCGGCCAGCCGTTCTCCGGCCGCTTCCCGGCCATTTCCCTGCGCGAGGAACGGCAGGGGCGCAGTGTCTGTGATTTCCGCAAGCGGGACGGCACCGCCATCCGCCTGGGCTATTCGTACTCCAATCTCAACATGCCGGCGGAACAGGGGCAGGAGCAGGAGAACGGCTGGAAGGTGATCACCCTCCAGGACATCAGCCAGATCGAACGGATGGAGCGGCAGATCCGCGAGACCGAGAAACTGGCGGCCATCGGCCAGATGAGCGGTTCCGTGGCCCACGGGTTCCGCAACCCGCTGGCCGCGATCTCCGGCTCGGCGCAGATTCTGGCGCTCGACCAGGACAACCTCGCGGCCATCGATGCGGCCACCTTCAGGACGCTGGTCGGCATTATTCTGCGCGAATCCGGCCGCATGGCCAAAACCATCACCGATTTTCTCCAGTTCGCCCGGCCGGCGGCCGTGCAGCCCGAGTGGTTCTCGCTCGGCCGGCTGGTGGACGAGGTGGTCAGCGGCCTGCTGCAGGGACCGCTCGGCGCGGCGGCAGCCCGTATCGACCGGGAGTTCGACGCCAACCTCGACTGCTGGGCGGACCGCCAGCAGCTGCAGACGGTGCTCGTCCATCTGCTCGAAAACGGTTGTGCGGCGGTGGGTGCAGAAGGGGGCGGGGTGACCGTGGCCGCCGCCGAAACCCAGCAGGGCGGCCAGGAGGTGCTGCAGATCGAGGTCCGCGATCAGGGGCCGGGGATTGCGCCCGACCTGAGGGTGAGGGTATTCGAGCCGTTCTTTTCCAACCGGGCCGACGGCACCGGCCTCGGCCTGTCCATCGTCCGCCAGATCATCGACAACCACCGCGGCACGGTCGCCATCGCGGACAACACCCCGGCCGGGTGCATCGTCCGGCTGACCCTGCCGCTGCCACCGCGATCTACTCCCTGACGATCTCCACCCGGGCGCCCAGGCCCCGCAGCTTCCCGGCCATGTTCTCGTAGCCCCGCTCGAGGTGGTAGATGCGCGAGATCTCGGTCCGCCCCCTGGCCGTCAGGCCGGCGATGACCAGGGAGGCGGAGGCGCGCAGGTCGGTGGCCATCACCGGGGCGCCGCACAACCGGGCCGGATCGATGCCGCGGACCACGGCGCGCGAGCCCTCGATGGTGATGTTCGCCCCCAGCCGGCGCAGTTCGGCCACGTGCATGAACCGGTTCTCGAAGATGGTCTCGTGGATGACCGAGGTGCCGTCGCCCTGCACCATGAGCGCCATGAACTGGGCCTGCAGGTCGGTGGGGAAGCCGGGAAAGGGCATGGTGGTGATATCGACGCTCTGCAGGCGGCAGCGGCCGGGAGAGCCGAGGTCGTCGCAGGCCACGGTCATGCGGTTGTCGGCCACCTCGATCCGGGCGCCGCACAGCTGCAGCTTCTCGGTGAGCGACGGCAGGTGGGCCGGGTTGCAGTCGGTAAGGGTGACCTCGCCGCCGGTGGCCGCAGCGGCGATCAGATAGGTGCCGGCCTCGATCCGGTCCGGGATGATGCGCGCGCTGGTGGCCTGCAGCCGGGTGCCGCCGTGAACGATGAGCCGGTCCGTGTCGCGCCCTTCGATCTCCGCCCCCATGGCGGTGAGCATGTCGACGAGGTTACCCACCTCGGGTTCCTTGGCGGCGTTCTTGATGATCGTCCGGCCCGGGGCGGCGACCGAGGCCATGAGCACGTTCTCCGTGCCGGTGACCGAAGGGACATCGAAATACACCGTGCCGCCGTGCATCCGCCCGTCTGCGACCGCCTCCACGTAGCCCTGTTCGAGTCGCGTGACCACCCCCAGCTGTTCGAAGCCGCGCAGGTGGAAGTTGATGGGCCGGGCGCCGATGGCGCAGCCCCCCGGCAGGCTGACCCGGGCAAAGCCTGATCGGGCCAGCAGCGGACCGAGCACGAGCACCGAGGCGCGCATGGTTTTCACCAGTTCGTAGGGGGCCTCCGTGCCGGTGAGGTGATCGGTGTTGATGCGCACCGTCTCGCCCTGGCGCTGCCAGCGGGCGCCGAGGATCTCCAGCAGCTTGAGCATGGTCCGGGTGTCGCGCTGGTCGGGCACGTTTTCCAGGGTGTGCCAGCCCGGGGCCAGCAGGGTGGCGGCCATCAACGGCAGGGCGGCGTTCTTGGCGCCGGAAATGCGGACCGTGCCCTGCAGCGGCAGGCCGCCTTCAATGACGAGTTTGTCCATAAGCGTGGTGTGGGTGAGAGAGGATGAGGCTGATTGCGGCCCAGGGGACCGGACCGTTCAGTCCGAAGGCCGACGCCGTGCCTGCAGCACCCGGGGGCGGCCGGACCAGTCGTCGATGACCCGGATCCGGTCGTACTGCGCCCCGTGCGCCAGAAAGAGTTGCCGCACCGGCTGCTCCTGGTCGGCGCCGATCTCGATGAACAGCCAGCCGCCCGGCCGCAGGTGGTCGGCCGCGCCTTGGGCCAGCCGCCGGATCACCTCCAGGCCATCCGGGCCGCCGGCCAGGGCCAGGCGCGGCTCCGCCCGGCTGACCTCGGGTTCGAGCCCGTCGATCTGATCGTCGGCGATGTAGGGCGGGTTGCTGACGATCAGGTCGAACGACCGACCGCTGCCAAGGGGAGCGAACAGGTCGCCGCAGACCGGATCGACCAGGTCCGTCACCCCGTGACGGCGGACATTCTCCCAGGCCACGGCCAGCGCCGCCGGCGAGATGTCCACGGCCGTCACGGCACAGGCGAGTTCCCGGGCCAGCACCACCGCGATCACCCCGCTGCCGGTGCACAGGTCCAGGGCGCGCCGGACCGGACCGTCGGTCCGGCACACGGTGAGCACCTTTTCGAGCACAAATTCCGTCTCCGGCCGGGGGATGAGCACGGCCGGAGAGACAAAGAAATCCAGGGACCAGAATTCCCGCGTGCCGGTCAGGTAGTGCAGGGGCACGCGCGAGGCCCGCCGGCCGATCAGTCGCCGGTAGGAAGCCGCCACCTGATCGTCCACCTGGTCGGCGGAGCGCAGCACCAGATCACTTGCCGACAGACCGGTCAGGTGCCGGAACAGCAGGCGGGCATCCAGGTCCGCGGTGGTGATGCCGGCCTCGGCCAGGGTCCGGGCGGCCTGCCTGATCAGGGTGTCGAGGTGCATGCGGCCGGCTCGGGTCAGGACGCGGACTTGAGGGCTTCGGTCTGGTAATGGGTTATGAGCGGCAGGATCACGTCGTCGAGCATGCCGGCCAGCACCTGGTCGAGCCGGTAGAGGGTGAGATTGATGCGGTGATCGGTCACCCGGCCCTGGGGAAAGTTGTAGGTGCGGATGCGCTCGCTGCGGTCGCCGCTGCCCACCTGGCTCTTGCGATCCTCGGCCATGCGGTCGTGCCGCTCCTGCTCCATCCGGTCGAGCAGCCGGGCGCGCAGTACCTGCAGGGCCTTGGCCTTGTTCTTGTGCTGGGATTTTTCATCCTGGCAGGTGACCACGAGGCCAGTGGGCAGGTGGGTGACGCGCACCGCCGAGTCGGTGGTGTTGACCGACTGGCCGCCCGGTCCGGAGGAACGGTAGACGTCGAACTTCAGTTCGTTGGGCTCGATGTGCAGGTCGACCTCTTCGGCCTCGGGGATGATGGCCACGGTCACGGCCGAGGTGTGGATGCGGCCCTGGGTCTCGGTGTCCGGAACCCGCTGCACCCGGTGCACTCCGGACTCGTACTTGAGGCGAGAATACACCTGGTTGCCGCTCACCAGGGCGATGACCTCCTTGAACCCGCCGATGCCGATCGGGTTGGAACTCATCACCTCGACCTTCCAGCCCTGCATCTCGGCATAGCGGCTGTACATGCGGAACAGGTCGGCCGCGAACAGGGCCGCCTCGTCGCCGCCCGTGCCGGCCCGGATCTCGAGAAAGATGTTCTTGTCGTCGTTGGGGTCGCGGGGCAAGAGACGCAGGCGGATCTCGCCTTCGATGCGCTCCTTTTTCTGTTTCAGCTCCGCGATCTCCGCCCTGGCCATTTCCACCAGTTCCGGATCCTCTCCCTCACTGTGCACCAATTCCTGGTTGCCGCGGATCTGCGCGCAGGTCACGCTGTAGGCGGCATGCAACTCGGCCAGCTTCGCCACCAGGCTGTGCTCGCGCACGACCTCCCGGTAGCGCTGCTGGTCGCCGACCAGTTCCGGGTCGGAGAGCTGCCGCTCGAGCATGTGCAGCTTTTCATCGATGTCCTGCAGATTCGCAAGCATAGGCGGACAGTGAAAAAGACGGGAAACCCCTCGTGACGGCAGCCGGCAACCCTGCCGTGACCGGGCCGGGTGAGCGGTCCGGTATCGGCGACAGGTGCGGCCCTCCGGTCAGGAGGGGCAAAAAAAGAAAGCGGCGGGCAGGTGGCTATTTCTTCTTGCTGCCCTGGAACCCGGCGTATTTCTTTTTGAATTTCTCGATACGGCCGGCGGTGTCGATGAGTTTCTGCTTGCCGGTGAAGAAGGGGTGACAGGCGGAACAGATTTCGACGTGTATTTCTTTGTTCACCGAGCCGAGCTCGATCTCGTTACCACAGGCGCAGACTGCCTTGATCTTGTTGTATTTGGGATGAATATCCGGTTTCACGGTCCGTCCTCCTTGGGAAGGGATGAAATTTTTCTACAAAGCTTGAAAATATATCCTGTTTGCCCTCCGCTTGAAAGCAAAAACAGAACCTAACGGTTCATGGAGGCAAAAAACTCCTGGTTGGTCTTGGTCTGGCTCATCTTGTCCAGGAGAAATTCCATGGCATCGGCGGGGTTCATGGAGGAGAGGAGCTTGCGCAGGATCCAGATCCGGTTCAGGTCGTCCGGAGGCAGGAGCAGATCCTCCTTGCGGGTGCCCGACTTCTGGATGTCGATGGCCGGGTAGATGCGCCGGTTGGCCATCTTGCGGTCGAGCACGATCTCCATGTTGCCCGTACCCTTGAACTCCTCGAAGATGACCTCGTCCATGCGGCTGCCGGTGTCAATCAGCGCGGTGGCCAGGATGGTCAGGCTGCCGCCCTCCTCGAGGTTGCGCGCCGCGCCGAAGAACCGTTTCGGCCGGTGCAGGGCGTTGGCCTCGACACCGCCCGAGAGGATCTTGCCCGAGGCCGGCGTCACCGTGTTGTAGGCCCGGGCCAGGCGGGTGATCGAATCGAGCAGGATGACCACGTCCTTCTTGTGCTCCACCAGTCGCTGGGCCTTCTGGATGACCATCTCGGCCACCTGGATGTGCCGCTGGGGTGGTTCGTCGAAGGTCGAACTGACCACCTCCGCATCCACGTGCCGCCGCATGTCGGTGACCTCCTCGGGCCGCTCGTCGATGAGCAGGACGATGAGGATGATCTCCTTGTGGTTGGTGACGATGGAATTGGCGATGTTCTGCATGAGCACGGTCTTGCCGGTCCGCGGCGGGGCGACGATCAGGCCGCGCTGGCCCTTGCCCAGCGGCGCGGTGATGTTCAGCACCCGCATGCTCAGGTTGTCCGGGGTGGTCTCCAGGTTGATCTGCTGTTCCGGGTGGAGCGGGGTCAGGTTGATGAAGGCGGTCTTGTTTTTGGCCGCCTCCGGGGGCTCGTAGTTGATGGTATCGACCTTGAGCAGGGCGAAGTAGCGCTCGTTGTCCTTGGGCGCACGCACCTCGCCCTCGATGGTGTCACCGGTGCGCAGGTTGAGCCGGCGGATCTGCGACGGCGATACGTAGATGTCGTCCGGACCGGGCAGGTAGTTGTAGTCCGGCGCCCGGAGAAAGCCGAATCCATCCTGCAGGATCTCGAGGACACCACTGCCCCTCAATTTGCCGTCCTCATCCGCCTGCTCCTTGAGGATGGCGAAAATGAGCTCCTGCTTGGTCATATTGCTGTACCCCTCGATATCGAGGGAGGCGGCAAGGCTGACGAGTTCTTTGATTTTCTTGTTTTTCAACTCAGTTGGATTCATTGACCGGTTCTTCCTCCCAGTGGTCGGCGTGATGGGGGCAATCGAGGGGATGGATCATGATGGCTACGGCGGGAAAGGTGAATGAACACGGGACACGATGACTGGACCGCATCATGTGCCGGTGGAATGGCGCCGAACACGCCACTGAACGAACACGAAGGAGATTGCAGGGTTTTATGATTGTCTACAAAGATGGACTGGATAAACAGGAAGGAGCAGAAAAACTGCTATCCAGCGCAGTGAACCGGTTCTGAAAAAAGGAAAACGAGCCGGTTGGCGATATATAATTTCTGTGAAAGGTCAGGTCAGGAAGCCGATGAGGGAAAAATCAATCGGTTGAGATGTTATGGAGCTAAATATTGGTTTAGGGTGCCGCTGTCAAGCACTTTCTTGGTCGGCGCGAGGTGAAAAGCGCGCCGCCAGTTGTCTGCCCAGGGCCGCGGTCTGCTCCCGGACCTCGGCCCAGGAACCGCTGTTGTCGATCACCCAATCGGCCTGACGCGCCTTTTCGCCCAGGTCCATCTGGGCGGCGATGGCCCGCGCCGCCGAACGCCGGGACACGCCGTCCCGTCGCATCACCCGGCAGCACTGCGCCCCCGGACGCGCCGAAACCACCAGCACCCCATCCACCTCGTCCTGCCAGCCGGCTTCGTAGAGCAGCGGGATTTCCACCAGCACCAGCGGCACATCGTGGCGCATCACCGCCCGATGCATCGCCTCGCGGGCGAGCGGATGGAGCAGCGCATCGACCTCGCGGCGAACAGCCGGGTCGGCGAAAAGACGCTCACGCAGCCCGACCCGATCGAGCTGTCCGTCCGCGAGCAGGAACCGGTCGCCGAACCGTTCCCGCAGCGCCTGCCAGCCGGGCTGGCCGACCTCCAGCAACTGCCGGCAGCACTGGTCGACATCGACCAGCGGCGCCCCGCAGACACTGGCGAGCAGACGGCTGACGCTGCTCTTGCCCGAGCCGATGCCACCGGTGATCCCGAGCAGATAGGGCTTCATGCACCGTCCCGGTTTCTCAGCACGTCGAGGAGGTGGAGCATGTCCGCCCAGAGCGGGGCCGTGCAGCACAACACCTCACCGCTCACCGGGTGGACGAAACGGAGCGTGCTGGCATGGAGCATCTGCCGAGCCGGCTGCAGCACCCGGTCGTGTCCCGGCGTGCCGCCGTACAGCGCATCGCCCGCCACCGGACTGTTCATGGCGGCCATGTGGACGCGGATCTGGTGGGTTCTGCCGGTTTCAATGATGATCTCGGCCAGGCACCAGCCGTTGGGATACCGCTCCTGCACACGCCAGGCGGTGACTGCGTGCTTGCCGCTCTCCGGACACACAGCCATTTTTTTGCGGTGCACGGGATGGCGGCCGATGGGTGCGACCATCCGCCCTTGCGGGTCGCGGGGCGTGCGCACAAGCAGGGCGTGATAGGTCTTGTGGATTTTTCTGTCCTTGAAATCCGCCATGAGGAACCGCAGGGCCTGTTCGGTCTTGGCAACCAGCAGCACCCCCGAAGTGTCCTTGTCCAGGCGGTGAACTATCCCGGGGGGGAGGGCGTCGGCAGCGGGCAGTGAGGAACCGAGTCGGTGGAGCAGTCCGTGCACCAGGGTGCCCTGCCGGTGCCCGCAGGCTGGATGGACAACCAGGCCCGGCGGCTTGTTGATCACCAGCAGGTGGGCGTCTTCGAACAGGACGGGGAAATCCACCCGCTCCGGAAGCAGTTCCGAAGGGGGCG
>JAGODN010000403.1 GCA_017998195.1 Desulfobulbus sp.
ACCACAGCGCCAGCGCCAGCAGCGCCGCACCCGCCAGCACCGCGGCCACCGCGTCCACTCCGCGCTGGCGACCCAGCACCCACAGCAGCCAGATCGCGGTGAGGTACATCGGGAACGCGAGCAATTGTTTGAGCGTCTCCATCCACGCGCCCGGCCGCGGCAGGTGCCGGGCCAGGACCGGGACGAACCCGATCAGCAGGAACGGCAGCGCCAGCCCCAGCCCCAGGGCCAGGAACACCAGCATCCCGGCCGCCGCCGGCGCGGCGAAGGCCCAGGCCAGGGCCGGGCCCATGAACGGGGCGATGCAGGGGCTGGCGACCACGCAGGCCAGCACCCCGGTCATGAAGTCGCCGGCCGGCCCGCTGCGCGGGGTGGCCAGGTTGCCGCCGATGCCCGCGCCCAGGGTGAATACGCCCGACAGGCTCAGGCCGACGGCGAACATCAGGTACACCAGCGCCGCCACGAACCACGGCTGCTGCAACTGGAAACCCCAGCCGGCGGCGACCCCGGCCGCGCGCAAGGCCATCACCAGCGCCCCCACCGCGGCGAAGGCGGCCAGCACCCCGGCGGTGTACCAGAGTGCATGGGTGCGGGCGCGCTGGCGGCTTTCCCCGCTCTGGGCCAGGCCCAGCACCTTGAGCGACAGGATCGGCAGCACGCAGGGCATCAGGTTCAGCAGCAGGCCACCGGCCAGGGCCAGCAGCAGGATCCAGGCCAGGTGCGGGGTGCCGGCCGAAGGCGGGGGTGCGGCGGTGCGTAGCGCGTTGCCGGCCGACGCGTCGGCGCCGGGGGCACCGGCTGCATCGGGACCGGCTTCGGCGCCGGCGTCGCCCGCCGCGTCCGGTCCGGCCTGGGCATCGGTGCCGGCGGCGGTTCCGGTTCCGGCGTCGGCAAGCCGGGCCGGGTCGGTAGCGGGCGTGGCGGCGGCGCTGGCCGGCAGGGCCGACACCGGGGCCGCATCCACCGTCCCGGCCGGCAGGTCCACCGGCACCTGACGGGTCATCGGCGGGTAACAGATGCCGTCGGTCTGGCAGCCCTGGAAGGTCACCACCACCTTGGCCCGGGTCGGGCCCGGATGGGCGCGGCGCACCGGCACGATCACGTCCACCGCGTCGAAGAACACCACCACCTCGCCGAAGTGCTCGTCGTGGTGGCGGGTGCCTTCGGGCCAGCGCGGCGGCTGGGCCTGCAGGCCCGGGTCGCCCTCCAGTTCGAAGCGGCTGCGGTCGCGGTAGATGTAGTAGCCCGGCGCCGGCGTCATCCGCACCAGGATGCGGTTGCCGCCATCGGCGATGGCGTCCACCTCGAAGGCCTGGGCCTCGGGCAGGGCGGGTGCCTGGACGCCGGGCAGCTGCAGCCCGCGCAAGGTGCCGCCGCCGGCGACGGGCAGGCCGGGCAGGCCGCCACGGGCCGGCGCCTGGCCGGTGGCGGCGGTCGTGCCGGCGGCCGGCAGGGCCACCCGCAGGCGCCGGGTCTGCGGCGGATAACAGATGCCGATATCGGCGCAGCCCTGGTATTTCACCTCCAGCTCGACCGGGCCGGGGCCGCTGGCCTGGCCGTCGAGCACCGCCACCAGCTCGCCGCGGTAGGTCTCCACCGGACCGAAGAACTCGTCGGTATGGCGCTTGCCGTCGGGCAGGCGCAGCTCGCCGCCGTCGAACCCGGCGCCGGCCTTCACCGCGGTGCGGTGCCGATACAGGTAGTAGTCGTCGGCGATCTTCCAGCGCAGCTCGATGCGGTCGCGATCCAGTGCACGGGCCTTGAGCACGAAGGCCTGGTCCACCGGCAGCAGGTCGCTCTCGTCCACCGCCAGGGTGGGGGTGGCGGCCAGCGCGGCGGCCAGGACCAGAAACAGGCGCAGCGACAGCGCGCCGGCCAGGTCGTTCAGGCGGCCAAGGGCACGGGGCAGGGCGCCGGGAGCGGCGCGGGGAGGGGAGAGTGGCAAGGAGTGGCGCATCGGCACGGGGTCAGGGGCGGGTGGAGTCGGCCACCCAGTCCAGGTAGCCGGGCAGGCTGGCGGCGGCTTGGACCGCCACGATCTCCGGGAGTTCATACGGGTGCAGGGCCTGCAGGCGCTCGATCAGCGCCGGCACCCGGTCGGCGGCGGTCTTGGCCAGCAGCAGCACCTCCTGCGCCTGCTCCACCGCGCCCTGCCACCGGTACACCGAACGCATCGCCGGCAGCACGCTCACGCAGGCCGCCAGCCGCTCCTGGACCAGGCCGGTGGCCAGGCGCTGGGCGGTGTCGGGGTCGGGGCAGCTGCAGAAAACGAGGTGGACCGGCATGGGGTGAAGTGTACCGGGGTGGATTGCGAGTGGCCGGGATGGTGGGTCGCGGCGCCCCGGCGCGATGCCTGCCGCCGCTCATGTCCCCCGGTCCTGGCCCTTGGCCAGGACCTCCTCCTTTACTTCCCGTCGGCAGGCATCGCACCAGGTCGCTCCGGACTGGGTCGGCCTTTTGATGGGGAGGGCCCCTTGAAAGGCTCCCAGCCACCCCCATCTGCTTTGGCATCCCCGGCCCACATACCGGGTTTTGTCCGCCCGCGGCGCTGGCAGTCGTACCCTGCGAGTGCTAGGCTAGCCGCCCTTTTTCCAACCCAGTCAATCACTTGTGAGGGATTGAAACATGAGCAACATCAAGCCGTTGTACGACCGCGTGGTCATCAAGCGCACCGAGGAAGAGAAGGT
>JAGODN010000404.1 GCA_017998195.1 Desulfobulbus sp.
GGGTGTGGGTCTTGCCGGTGCCGGGTCCGGCCTGGACGAGGATGCGCGCGGCCGTGCTGGCAACCGCCCGCTGCTGCTCGGCGTTGAGCGTCCGCTCCACCGGAGAGACGGTGACCGCCGCCCGGGCGCCGGCCAGACCGATGCGTTGTCGTTTGCCGGCGGCCTTCGCCGTCTCCGCGACCGGTGCGAACAGCTGCCCCTGGCCGCACAGGGCGGCGCGCTCGCCTTCGGCGAACACCCTGATCACTCCGAATTCGCCGTCATAGCCGGGGTGGCGGATCACCCGGTCGGCGCGCAGCCGCTCGATCGCCTCGGCCACCAGGGTGAAGCCGCGCGCCCGGATCTCCTCCACCGGGGTGTCGAGGAGCAGGCCGAACTCGGAGCCGAAGGCGTTGACCAGGCGCACGTAGCCATCCGTGGCCTTGCGGCTCGACGGCCCGCAGCCGAGCAGTTCAGCGGTGATCTCCAGGAGCGGGATGAGGCTGTGCACCGCCGGCGCACCGGGCGGGTGCACGGCCTGCGGCCGGTCGGCCAGTTCCATCACCCGGTGGAGCACGCCGATGGTCAGCGGTCGGCCGCAGTGCGGGCAGAGGCCGCCGTGTTCGCGGGTCCGGGCCGGCTCCAGGCAGACGCCGCACTTGCGATGGCCGTCGCAGTGGTACTTGCCCTCTTCCGGGTAGAACTCCACCGTGGCCGTGAACCGCTGGTTGCCGGCCGCGTCCTGCGGGGTGCGGATGGCCTCGCGCAGGCTGAAAAAATCGAAGCCGGTGGCAAAGAGGTTGGCCTCGCGGCCGAGCTTGGCGGGCGAGTGACAGTCGGAGTTGGAGATGAGGGTGAAGCGGTCCAGGGCCGAGATGAGCCGGTTCATCTCCGGGTCCGAGGAGAGGCCGGTCTCCAGGGCGAAGACCTGGTCGCTCAGATCGCCGAAACACTCCTCGATGGTGTCGAACCCGGACTTGGAGCCGAACAGGGAAAACCACGGGGTCCAGATGTGGGCCGGAACGAGGAACCCCTCCGGCGCCTGGTCGAGCAGAATTTCGAGCAGGTCGCGGGAATCCAGCCCGAGGATGGGCCGGCCGTCCGAGGCGATGTTGCCGAGCGTGGCGAGCTTGGCGTTGATCCGGCGCGCACTGTCGAGGTCGGGCAGGTAGAGCAGGTTGTGGACCTTGCGCACCCGGCCGCCGCGCTTGTAGATGGAGCTGATCTCGGCAGAGAGGACAAAACGGATGTCCGCGGGGCTGGCCGCCGGCCGGATGCCCTCGGGCACCAGGCTCGGCCAGTCGATGGACTGGTCCGGTAGCAGGCGGAAGAAGCCGGTCTCGGCCGGTTCGAGGTGTTCGTGCAGGTGGGCGAACCAGCCCGGGTGGGTGCAGTCGCCGGTGGCCACCACCGCGATCCCCTTGACCGCGGCCCAGGCGGCCAGACCGTGCAGGTGGCTGGCCTTGCTGGTGGCCCGCGAGTAGTGCGAATGGACGTGCAGGTCGGCGAGGTAGTTCATGGGGACGGCCGCCAGCCGTAGAGGCGGTGGGCCTGGATGTGGGCGAACACCGCGGCCGGCAGCATGGCCGGGGTCTCGCCCCGGGCCAGCTGCGCGCGGATGGCCGAGGAGGAGACCGGGAAGTCGACCTCGTCCAGGTAGGTGAGGGTGGTGCCGGTGGGGCCGCGCCAGGTGTGCGGGTCGGTCGCCGGCACGAAGCCGGAGCCGAGTTCGGCGAGGATGCGGCCCGGATCACCCGGCCCGGTCTGGTCGCGGCGGACGACGATCAGGCTGACCCGGGCGAGCAGCTCCCGGCCCCGGTGCCAGTGCGGCAGGTCGCGGAGCGAATCCGCGCCGATGACCAGGAAATACCGGCTCTGGCCGTGGCGCGCCATCAGCGCCTCCACCGTCCGGATGGTGTAGGAGGGGGTGGGCAGCTCGGCCTCGATGAGCGACACGGCCATGCGTCGGTGCTGCGGGCAGTCGGCCAGGGCGGCCTCGAGCATGGCCGTGCGGTGGGCGAACGAGGCCTCGGGCCGGCGCTTGTGGGGCGGTTCGGGCGCGGGGATGAACAGCAGGCGATCCAGCCCGCAGCGGTCGAGCACGTGGGCGGCGAGCGCCAGGTGCCCCGTGTGCACCGGATCGAAGGTGCCGCCGAACAGGCCGATGCTCTGGGGAGGACCGGGCGCGTCCACCGGTCAGGCGCGGGTCTCCCCGGCGCCGAAGACGATGAACTTGCGGGTGGTCAGTTCTTTGAGTCCCATCGGGCCGTAGGCGTGCAGCTTGGTGGTGGAGATGCCGATCTCCGCGCCCAGGCCGAACTGGCCGCCGTCGTTGAAGCGGGTCGAGGCGTTGACCATCACTGCCGAGGCGTCGACCTCGCGCAGGAAGCGCTGGCTGCGCGCATAGGAGTTGGTGAGGATGATTTCCGTGTGGCGCGAGCCGTAGCGGTCAATGTAGTCCATGGCCTCGTCCAGGTCGGCCACCACCCGCACGACCAGCGCCAGGTCAAGAAATTCCGTGCCCCAGTCGCTCTCCGCAGCCGGTTCGATCCCTTCCGCGAGCACCCGGCTGCTCGCACAGCCGAGCAGGCGCACGCCTTCCTGTTTGAGCGCCGCGACCACCTGCGGCAGAAAGGCGCCGGCAATGGCGCGGTGCACCAAGAGCCCTTCCAGGGCGTTGCACACGCCCGGCCGCTGCACCTT
>JAGODN010000064.1 GCA_017998195.1 Desulfobulbus sp.
CTCGTACTCGGTGGGCGCGCCAAGCAATTTGTCGATCTGGTCCTGCAGTTCGATGCGCTCCTTGCTCAGGGTCCACTCGCGCCAGTCATCGAGCGTCTGCCAGGTGCTGATGACCATGCTCACCCCCGCCTCATCGACCCGGTTAAAACTCTCGCCGGAGATGTACCCCTTGCGGCTCAAGGTCAGCGCCCGCATCTTTCTGAGCAGCGCGTCCAGTTCGGGGATGTTCTTCTCCGCCACCTTCCTCTTGATCAGAACCTTGACAGCCATGATGTCCTCCCTGTGTTGATGTAGCATTGACAGATGTCCATGAACAACCAAACAGCGTCCATCGTGTTGCCCATAAACTATACGCAGTCAGGAGGAGGGATGCAAAGGTTTGCACAGCTCTTCGGGAAAAATCCCCCGGCAAAACCGCTGCGGGACAGCACTCTTTGCAAGGCGCCGCTGCCCCGCCGGCTCAGTTGACCTTGAGTTTGCCGCCCGTGCCCATGCCGTGCGGGCCGGTGGCCTCCTGGGCCTCGTAATTTTTGACCGCCTGCACGAGGTTGTTGAAGGCGTCGGTCATCGAGGCCACCACCACCTTGCCTTCCGGGGTTTTCTTGTAGGCCGACAGGGCGCCGCCGGCGCTGCCTTCGAGCATGCCGAACACGCCGCCCACATCCATGGATTTGGCGCTGCCCTCGGCCACCGCCACCTGGACGCTGGAGCGGTTATCCACCAGGGTGAGCATGCTCTGCGCCCCCTTGGATTGCAGGGCGCCGCCGACCAGGGCGCCGACCGTGCCGAACAGGCCGCCGACCGCGCCGCCGACGCCGCCCATGTCGTTGTCCTGGAAAATCAGGGTCGGACTGACGGTGTAGTCGGCCGCCACCATCTGGCCCTTGCCGAAGTTGCTCTTCTGCCGGAGTTCGCCCGCCTGCTCGAGGTCGCGTTCGCGCATCATGCTGTTCATGCCGGCGCCGCGCTCGACCACCACGAAGCAGTTGCTCTGCTGGGCCAGGAGTCGCAGCACCGGCACCGTGGACTGGATGCCGTAGCGGCCGAGCCAGGAGTACCAGTTGGCGGTTTGGTCCTCGTTGACCGCCAGGGTGCCGAACGGCGAGGTGCAGCGCTCCAGGCTGGCGTTGACATTGGCGGATTTGGCGCCGCCGGCGCTGCCGGTGGCCTCGCTCTTGGCCCCTGCATCCCCCATGTTCATCTGGCTGCAGGCGGGCAGGGCACAGGCGGCAAGAGCGATGGCGAACAGGTACTTTTTCATGGTTCCTCCGTGGTGGGGTGGTGGGTGGGTGGGTCAGGAGCGATGCAGGTGGACGGTCACAGGGTCGCCGGGCCGGCAGCCGAGCCGTTCGGCGGCGCTTGCCTGGTTGGCTGCGATTTCGAGGTAGCCGTTGCTGTCAACCAGGGCCAGGAGTGCACCGGCGGGCGCCTCGGTGTAGGTGCGGTGGAGACGTTCGACCCGGTGCCCGCCGATTTCGGCCCGGGCGAAGCGGTGCGGGTCGAACAGGCCGGGACCGGTGCGGATGGTGGTGCGCACGTTGCCGAAATGGTCGATGCGCTGCACCTGGCCGAGCAGCCGGTTGTCGCCCGGGACACTGGCCGGCACGATCACCATGGTCAGTTCCGCCGGGTCGACCTCCGGGCCGAGATCCTCCAGGGGCCGGCCCGCGGCCAGGGCCGCGGCCACCGGCGCCATCAGGTCGCGGCCGTGGAAGGTGGGGCTGGCGCTTGTCGGGGCGCGGTCCGCATGCGCCACGCGGTGCACGGCCTCGAGCTTGCGGTCAATGAGGAGCAGGGAGAGGATGCCGTTGTCCGGGGCGACGAACAGGTGGCCGCTGCCGCGGGCGGCAAGGATCGGTCGGCGGCCGCCCACACCCGGGTCGACCACCACCAGGTGGACGCTGCCGGCGGGAAAAAACGCGAAACTGGTGCGGATGGTGACCGCGGCGGTGACCACGTCCCAGGGCGGCACGCCGTGGGTGAGATCGACCACCGTGGCCGCAGGACAGCCCTTGAGCACGGCGCCGCGCAACTGGCCCGCATAGGGGTCCTGCAGACCGAAATCGGTGGTCAGGGTGACGATGGCAGGCACACGCTCTTCCATGGGCATCCCCGGCCGGGGGCTGGCTCTGGTGCAGGGGGAACATCCGCAACCGCCGGCTGCGGGCGGTGAAAAAACAGCCGGACAAGCCGGCCGATGATCAATGGTAGAGCAGGACGCCCCGGGGCGTCAAGGTGGAAGAGCGGCCGAAAGGAAAATCCCGGCCGGCCGGTGGGCTTCGGTAAGCCGGCGGGAGCGAAGGCGCGGTCTCAGGCGAAGCTGAGGCCGCAGTCGGGACAGGTGGACGAACTGGTGGGGAAACGGCAGCCGCAGGCCGGGCAGGTGGCCTCGTTCCGGCCGGCATCGAACACCTCGTCCGCCAGGCTGGTGTCGTAGTCGGTGAGCACGGTGGTGCGCCGGTGCTCCTCGTCGAGCAGGGCGAGAACCTCGGCCAGGTCCGCGGCGCGCACCTGGAGGAGCAGTTCCGCGCCGCGGCAGGTGGTGCGGCAGCCGGCCGGGCCGTCGGTACGGGCGATCGCGGCCAGGCCGTGCGCCTCGAGCAGCGCCTGCAGCTGGCGGATCTGGCCGAGCGGCCCGCGTCGGACCAGGGCGAGCGGCTCGTCCGCACCGATGGGCTCGGGCCGGACGGGCCGCTGCCGGTCGAGCCGGGCGCGCAGCGCCGCACCGCTCTCCAGGGCCACCCCGCAGGCGGCGCAGGTGGAGATCTCGGGCCGGTACTCGTCGTGGCAGGTCGGGCAGTAGTTGCACTCCGGATCGATATCCATGGGCAAAAATCCTGGCAGAAGTGGGCGTCTAGAGGATGTAGCGGCTCAAATCCTCGTTCTCGCTGATGTCGGTCAGCTGGCGGCGGACATAGTCGGCGGTGACCCGGAACTCCAGGTCTTCGCGGTCGGTGGCGTCGAACGAGACCTCGTCCAGCACCCGCTCGATCACCGTGTGCAGCCGGCGGGCGCCGATATCCTCGGTCTTCTCGTTGACCTGCACGGCGATGCGTGCCATCTCGCGGATGGCCTCTTCCTCGAACACCAACTTGACATCCTCGGTGGCGAGCAGGGCGGTGTACTGCCTGATGAGCGCGTTCCTCGGCTCGGTGAGGATGCGGAAGAACTCCTCCTCGCCGAGCGCGTGCAGGTTCACCCGGATGGGGAAGCGGCCCTGCAGCTCGGGCACCAGGTCCGAGGGCTTGCACACGTGGAAGGCGCCGCTGGCGATGAACAGGATGTGGTCGGTCTTCACCGGGCCGTACTTGGTGGTCACGGTGGTGCCTTCGACGATGGGGAGCAGGTCGCGCTGCACGCCCTCGCGCGACACCTCGGGCGCACCCGAGCCGGCGCCGCCGCGCGAGGCGATCTTGTCGATCTCGTCGAGGAAGATGATGCCCGACTGCTCGGTGCGGCGGATGGCCTTTTCGGTGACGCTCTCGTGGTCCACCAGCCGTTCGGCCTCCTCGCGCTTGAGGTATTCGAGCGCTTCCGGCACCTTCATCCGGCGGGGCTGTTTCTTCTTGGGGAAAAATTTCGAGAAGGCGTCCTGCAGGGAACTCTGCATCTCCTCCATGCTCGAGGCGGAAAACATCTCCACGGTCGGCGCGCCACCCTGGGCCGACACCGCCAACTCCACCGTGCGGTCGTCCAGCTCGCCCCGACGGAGCATCTCGCGGAACCGTTCGCGGGTGGTCTGACCCTGGTAGTCGGCCTGGCGGGCGGCGCCGTCGTAGCCGAGTTCGATGGCCGCGGGTTTGGCCGGGGTGGTGGTCTGGGCCGGGGAGCGGGGCAGGAGCAGGTCGAGCAGTCGCTCCTCGGCGTTGGCCGCGGCCCGGCCCTGCACCCCTTCCGCCTCCTCCCTGGTGACCATGGTGATGGCCAGCTGCACCAGGTCACGGATCATCGACTCCACGTCCCGGCCCACGTAGCCGACCTCGGTGAACTTGGAGGCCTCGATCTTGAGAAACGGGCTCTGCGCCAGGTGGGCGAGCCGACGGGCGATCTCGGTCTTGCCCACGCCGGTCGGGCCGATCATGATGATGTTCTTGGGGGCGATCTCCTCACGCAGGGACGGTTCGACCTGCTGGCGGCGCCAGCGGTTGCGCAGGGCGATGGCCACCGAGCGCTTGGCCTCGGCCTGGCCGATGACGTAGCGGTCCAGTTCGGCCACGGTTTCCCGAGGCGTGAGCGATCCTCTGTGGGCGGAGGGGTTCATATCTTTTCGACGACGATGTTGGTGTTGGTGTAGACGCAGATGGAGCCGGCGATCTCCAGGGCGGTGCGGGCGATGGCGGCCGCGTCGAGCGCGGAATGGTCGATGAGGGCCCGCGCCGCCGCCTGGGCGTAGGGGCCGCCCGAGCCGATGGCGAGGATGCCGTCGTCCGCCTCGATGACGTCGCCGGTGCCGGACAACAGCAGCGAGTACCTGGCGTCCACGGCGATGAGCATGGCCTCGAGGCGGCGCAGCATCTTGTCCGTGCGCCAGTCCTTGGCCAGTTCGACCGCACTGCGCATGAGGTTGCCGTTGTACTGCTCGAGCTTCTGCTCCAGCCGGTCGTAGAGGGTGAAGGCGTCGGCGGTGGCGCCGGCAAAACCGGTGATCACCTGGTCGTGGTAGAGCCGCCGGACCTTTCTGGCCTGGTGCTTGATCACGGTCGCCCCGAGGGAGACCTGGCCGTCGCCGGCGACAACGACTTCGCCCCGGTGACGAATGGCAAGGATGGTGGTGGAGCGGATGGGTTGTGGGCGCATGTTCCTGTGCTGCTGGTGGTGATTGATAAAAAAACAATGCGCAAACGGGTAAACATCAAGCCGGAGCCCGTCAATGGCCGGGCCGGTTTTCCGCCCGCTGCGCATTCGGCGGCGCAGGGCCTTTCATTCCTTGCGCCGGGCCTGCGGATGGGCCTGGTCGTAGACCCGGGTGAGATGGTCGATGTTCAGGTGGGTGTACATCTGGGTGGTGGACAGGCTGACGTGACCGAGCAGTTCCTGGACGGTGCGCAGATCCGCGCCCATCTCGAGCAGGTGGGTGGCGAACGAGTGGCGCAGGCCGTGCGGGGTGACACTCACGCCGATGCCGGCGCGCAGGCCGTAGCCCTGCACGAACCGCTCCACCGACCGCGCGCTCAAGCGCGTGCCCCGGCCGTTGAGGAACAGGGCCTGACGCTCGGTCTGACGGCCGCGGGCGGCGCGGGCGAGGAGGAGCGCATCCCGCTCGGGCAGGTACTGGCGCAGGGCCTCGCTGGCGGCCCGGCCAAACGGAATGAGCCGTTCCTTGTTACCCTTGCCGCGGACCCGCACCATCTCCTCGGCCCAGTCGAAGTCCGCGAGGTTGGCGGCCACCAGTTCCGACACACGCATGCCGGTCGCGTAGAGCAGCTCCAGCACCGCCCGGTCCCGCCGCCAGTACCGGTCCACGGCGGTGGGCGCCTCGACCAGGGCGAACACCTCGTCCACGGTGAGAAAGGCCGGGATGTGCCGGCCGCGCCTGGGTCCGACCACCCCGGCCAGCGGGTCGGCGGCAAGAATTCCGCGGCGGCGCAGAAAACTGAAGAAGGTGCGCAGGGTCGAGAGCTTGCGCGCCACCGAGGCGCTCGCGTTGGTCGCGTACAGGCTGGCGACGAAGGAACGGACCGTGACCGCGGTGACCCGGTCGGGCGGGCTGTCGTCGCCGCAGAAGCGGACGAATTCGCGCAGGTCGCGCTTGTAACTGGCCGCGGTGTGGGGCGAATACCCCTTTTCCACCAGCAGCCAGGAGAGGAACGGTTCGATCTGGGTGATCATCGCCAAAGAGAGGTTGAAACCACGGGGTATTCTGTTTAAAGTCGCTTGTTACTTCCGGATGTTTCATCCGGCAAACAAAATCGTCGCCGCGTTCCGGCGGCCGCAGGGACCATGGCAAAAAAGACGTTCGAACAGGCGCTCGCCAAACTGGAGCAGATCACCGCCGAACTCGAGGCCGGCGATCTGAGCCTGGAAAAGAGCCTGGACAAATTCAACGAAGGCATCGAACTGGTGCAGTTCTGCAACAGCCGGCTCGAGGAGGCAAAAAGCCGCGTCGACCTGCTCCTGAAAAAGGACGGTGAGCTGGTGGCCGTGCCCTTTGCGGAGGAAGAAGGTGGAGATAACGACCTACCTCAGTGAGCGGCGCCGCCGGGTCGAAGACGGCCTTGCCCGCTTCATGCTCGCAGCGGACAGCCCCTTCCGCGAGCACATCGAATCCATGCGCTACAGCCTGTTCGTCGGCGGCAAGCGCCTGCGGCCCATCCTCTGCCTGGCCGGGGCCGAGGCCGTGGACGAGGCGGAGGCGGTCGCCCGCCGGGTTCTGCCGGTGGCCTGCGCGCTCGAGTGCATCCACACCTACTCGCTCATCCACGACGACCTGCCGGCCATGGACGACGACGACCTGCGCCGCGGCAAGCCTACCAACCACACCGTGTTCGGCGAGGCGGCCGCCATCCTCGCCGGTGACGGCCTGCTCACCTTTGCCTTTGAACTGCTCGGCGGCGAGGCGACCGCAACCATCGACGCCGCCACCCGGGTGCGCGTCATCGCGGCCATCGCCCGGGCGGCCGGCCCCCTGGGCATGGTCGGGGGCCAGAGCCTGGACATGCTCTTCGAGGGCCAGCAGGTCGGCTACGACGTGCTGCGCAGCATTCACCGCAGCAAAACCGGGGCCATGATCACCGCCGCGGTGCAGTGCGGCGGCCTGGTGGCCGGCGCCGATCCCGACCAGGAGGCGGCCCTGTGCGCCTACGGCGACAACATCGGCCTGGCCTTCCAGATCGTCGATGACCTGCTCGACGTGGTCGCCACCACCGAGGAACTGGGCAAGACCGCGGGCAGCGACGAGCGCGCCCAGAAGGTCACCTACCCCTCGCTGTTCGGGGTCGAGACCTCGAAAACCATGGCGCGGGAAGCGGCGGCGGAGGCCGTTGCCGCCCTCGCCTCCTTCGACCGCAATGCCGACCCGCTTCGGGCCCTGGCCAACTACATCGTGGACCGCAGAAAATAATCATGCTCATCGTCGATACTCACGCCGAGCGGCAGTACCGGCTGCTGGACACCGTCAACTCCCCCGCGGACCTGCGCGACCTCAGCGTGGCCGAGATGGAACAGCTCGCCCGCGAACTGCGCGAGACCATCATCACCACCGTGGCCCGCACCGGCGGTCATTTGGCGCCCAGCCTGGGCGTGGTCGAACTGACCCTGGCCCTGCACTACGTGTTCGACACGCCCCGCGACCGGCTGGTCTGGGATGTGGGCCACCAGGCCTATGCCCACAAGCTGCTCACCGGCCGCAAGGACCGCTTCGCCACCCTGCGCCAGCACCGGGGTTTGAGCGGCTTCCCCAAGCGGGCCGAGAGCGAGTACGACCCGGTGGGGGCCGGCCACAGCTCCACCTCCATCAGCTACAGCCTGGGCATGGCCGCGGCCAAGGCAATCCGGGACGAACCCGGCAAGGTCATCGCCGTCATCGGCGACGGCTCGATGACCGCGGGCATGGCCTTCGAGGGCCTCAACCACGCCGGCGACCTGGGCCGGAACCTGATCGTGGTGCTCAACGACAACGAGATGTCGATCTCGAAAAACGTCGGCGCCCTGTCCAGTTTCCTCAGCCGCAAGATGACCAGCCGCACCATCCGCCGGCTGCGCGACCACATCGAGGACCGGCTCATGGCGCTCAGTTCGGTGGGGGAGAACATCCTCACCGTGCTGCGCAAGAGCGAGGAAAACCTCAAGAACCTGTTCACCCCGGGCATGCTCTTCGAGGCGCTCAAGTTCAAGTATGTCGGCCCGATTCCCGGCCACGAACTGGACGACCTGATCGCCACCCTGGAAAACGTGCGCGACAATTCGCACGGCCCGGTGCTGGTGCACGTGATCACCACCAAGGGCAAGGGCTACAAGCCGGCCGAGACCAACCCGGGCGAGTTCCACGGGGTCGGGCCCTTCGACGTGGCCACGGGCACGCCGGTCAGGAGCGGCGGCGGGGTGAGCTACACCAGAGTGTTCGGCGACACCCTCTGCCGGCTCGCGCGGCGGGATGAGCGGGTGGTGGCGATCACCGCGGCCATGCCCGGCGGCACCGGCCTGTTGCCCTTCGCGGCCGAGTTCCCGGACCGCTTCTTCGACGTGGGCATCGCCGAGCAGCACGCCGTCACCTTTGCCGCCGGGCTCGCCCTGGAGGGGCTGCGGCCGTTCTTCGCGGTCTATTCCTCGTTCATGCAGCGGTCCCTGGACCAACTCATCCACGACGTCTGCCTGCCCAACCTGCCGGTGACCATCGCCCTGGACCGCAGCGGCGTGGTCGGCGATGACGGGCCGACCCACCACGGGGTGTTCGACCTCGCCTTCCTGCGCTTCATCCCCAACCTGGTCGTGATGGCGCCGGCGGACGAGAACGAACTGCAGCACATGCTCCACACCGCCCTGGCCCACCACGGCCCGGTGGTGCTCCGCTACCCCCGGGGCAACGGCGAGGGCGTCGCCCTGGAGCCGGACTTTCGCCGGCTGGAGATCGGCCGGGGAACGGTGCTGCGCGCAGGCACGGACGTGCTCCTGCTGCCCATCGGCAACCGGGTCGGCCCGGCCCTGGCCGCGGCGGCCCGCCTCGAGACGCAGGGCATCGACGCGGCGGTGATCAACCCCCGCTTCCTCAAGCCGCTGGACAGCGACCTGATCGCCGACTGGGCGGCGCGCACCCGGCGGGTGGTGACGGTCGAGGACAACTGTGTCCAGTCCGGTTTCGGCAGTGCCGTACTGGAGGCGCTCAACGAGCGCGGTCTGCACCTGCCGGTGCGACGGCTCGGCTACGTGGACCGCTTCGTCGAACACGGGCCGCAGGCCGTGCTCTGGCAGGCCGCGGGCATCGACGCGGACGGCATCGTCAGCAGCGTGCTCGACCTGATGCGTCCCGCACAGACCCGGCTGCCGGGCTGATCCCGGCGGCGCCCTTGTCAACCGGTCAACGAAAAAACGCAGGCCCCATGAAGCACACACCCATCGCCCTCGCTGTCCGCCTCGTCTGCATCGTCTGTCTCGGCCTCGCCCTGCTCACGGCTGGAGCGGGCTGCTCGCACAAGAAAAAAGGGGCGGCCGTGGTGCCGGCGGACAGCAAGAGCCTGCCGCCACCGGCCAAAACCCTGGCCCGGCCCACCCCGGCTCCGCCCTGCCCGCCGACCCCGCAGAGTGAACGCTCCGTGGCGGTGCGCGCCCAGCGCGAGGCGGACCTGCGCAACCAGTTCCGGCTCGCCTCGCTGACCCTGGGCGCGCCCATCTATATCCGCATCTTCAAGGAAAGCAAGGAACTGGAGGTGTGGGTGGAGCGCGGCGAGCGGTTCAAGCTGTTCAAGAAATACCCGATAGCCAGGTTTTCCGGCGGGCTCGGTCCGAAGATGCGGGAAGGGGATCTGCAGGCGCCGGAGGGATTCTACGCGGTCACCGCCGAGCGAATGAACCCGTGGAGCAATTTCCACCTGGCCTTCAACGTCGGCTACCCGAACGAGTACGACCTG
>JAGODN010000065.1 GCA_017998195.1 Desulfobulbus sp.
CAAGACCAAGACCGGCTGGTCCACGGACGTCCAGGTGCTGGAGAGCCTGAGCCTGACCCACGAACTGCCGGCCCTGGTGCTCCAGTACCGCAACCTGGCCAAGCTCAAATCGACCTACGTGGACCGCCTGGCCAGCCTGCGCAACCCGCACACCGGCCGGGTGCACACCTCGTTCAACCAGTGCGGCACGGCCACCGGCCGGCTCAGCTCGAGCAACCCCAACCTGCAGAACATCCCCATCCGCACCGAGGAGGGACGGCGCATCCGCTCCACCTTCATCGCCGCCGAGGGCTGCACCCTGCTGGCGGCCGACTATTCGCAGATCGACCTGCGCGTGCTCGCCCACTACTCCGAGGACCGCGAACTGACCGCCGCCTTCCATGCCGGCCAGGACATCCACCGGCGCACCGCGGCCGAGATTTTTTTCGTGAGCCCGGAGTTGGTCACCGCGGAGATGCGCCGGGTGGCCAAGACGATCAACTTCGGCATCATCTACGGCATGTCCAGTTTCGGCCTGTCCACCCAGCTGCACATCAGCCGCAAGGAGGCGCAGACCTTCATCGACCGCTACCTCGCCCATTTTTCCGGAATCAAGGAATTCATGGAATCCGTTGTCGGACAGGCGCGGACGGACGGTTTCGTGACCACCCTGCTGGGACGCCGTCGCTACCTGGCCGACATCAACAGCACCAACCGGGTCCGCCGGGAGATGGCCGAGCGCACCGCCATCAACACCCCCATCCAGGGCACCGCGGCGGACATCATCAAACTGGCCATGCTGCGCGTTCACCTCGAGCTGCGCGCCCGGGGACTGCAGGCCCGCATGCTCCTGCAGATCCACGACGAGCTGGTGTTCGAGGTGCCGCTGGCCGAACTGGAGACCGTGTCCGGGCTGGTGCGCATGCACATGGAGGCAGCCATGGCGTTGCGCGTTCCCCTGGTGGCCAACCTGCAACATGGTCAAAGTCTTGACAAGGACTGAGGGCCGATCATTGACCCTGCCCGGGACCGTTCCTGAAAAGCGGAAAAACCGGTCGGATTCTTCCGCCAAAGCGGAAGAGGACCACTGGTTTTCCGGTGGCGAACCACCGGTTTTCGACCTTTTTCCGGGCCTGGGCAATGGGAACGCCCCTCTGAAAGAGGCCTGATTTTTGCAAGGAATTGGGCAAAGGACAGAGGAGGTACGACCATGAGCCCACGCGAAGCGATCCGTATCCTGATGCTGAGTCCCATTTATTTCCGCCTGCGCCCGGTCGAGCGCTGGCAACTGGTGCGCGAGTACTGCCAGCGGTTCAACCCCGGCCGGCATGACCGCTGAGCACACCCCTGCCGCCGCCGGGGCGATGGCCGGCCTGCCGGCCTCGGGCGACCGCCGCCGCCATCCGCGCTGTCCGGTCGGCGGCAGGGCGGTGGCCTTCTACGGCGGGTGCACCTGCGCGGTCCACGATGTCAGTGTCACCGGCCTTGCGATTCACTGCATGATCCTCGATCCGGAGCAGCGGGCGGCCGCCGTGGTCGATCTCTTTCTTGCCGACAGCGCCCTCTACCTGCCGCGCCTGCCCATCCGCCTTGTCGACGAGGCCTGCATCGTTCCGCTCTGCATGTTCAGCAGCCTGCGCGTCCGGCGGGTGGGGCTGCAGTTCGGCCCCCTTGCCGACGACCAGCGGCACGGCCTCGACCGGTTCATCGCCGTCTGCCGCACCCTCAGCCCCTGAACGGTTGCCCGGGCAGGCGGCGTCGACCCGTTCTGCCGCCTCCCCTGAACCCAGCCACGGAGACCACCATGCGCCCGACCCTTGCCCTCACCCTGGTGCTCGCCCTTGCCGGTCCGGCCCTGGCCGACGGGGAACGCACCGTCCCGGCCGGCGACCGCACGGCGATCGGCCTCACCATCTACAACCACGACCTGGCCCTGGTCAAGGACCGTCGCGCCTTCGACCTGGACCGGGGGACGCACACCCTCGCCTTCCGCGAGGTGAGTGCCCGCATCCGTCCGGAAACCGTGCTGGTTCGGGCCGACGGTCTGCGGGTCCATGAACAGAATTTCGAGTACGACCTGCTCAGCCCCCAGGCCCTGCTGCGCAAGTACGTGGGCCGGGAGGTGACCCTCATCGACCGGCATCCGACCACCGGCGAGGAAAAGGCCCGGCAGGTGAGGGTGCTCAGCGCCGGTGACGGCGTGGTGCTGCAGGCCGGCGACCGCATCGAGACCGAGATCAGCGGCCGACTGGTCTACCCGGATGTGCCGGCCAACCTTCGTGACCGGCCCACCCTGACCATGGCGGTGGACAACGAACGTGCCGGCCGCCAGCAGGTGGAGGTCTCCTACCTGACCGGGGGCCTCTCCTGGCGGGCCGACTACGTGGCGGAACTGAACGGTGACGACAGCCGCCTGGACGTAAACGGCTGGGTGACCCTGACCAACGAGAGCGGCGTCAGCTATCCGGATGCCCGCCTGCAGTTGGTGGCCGGAGACGTGCACGTGGTCGAGGAGGCGGGGCGCAGGTTTCGCACCCTGGGAGAGGACGCGGTGGAGATGGCCGCGGCCGCGCCCGAGATGCGCGAGGAGTCCCTGTTCGAGTACCACCTGTACACCCTGGAGCGGCCGACGACCATCGCCGACAACCAGAAGAAGCAGGTGGCCCTGCTGCAGGCCGCGGACGTGACCTGTCGCAAGGAGTACCTGCTCCAGGGGAACGTGGGCGAGTACCGGCCGCGACCCTTTGATACGAACCTCCGGGTGCCGGTGGGCGTCTGGGTGGAGGCGCGCAACGACCGGGCCTCCGGCCTCGGCCTGCCCGTACCCGCGGGCACCGTGCGGGTGTACAAGAAGGACGGCGGCGGCCTGCTGCAGTTCGTCGGCGAGGACCGGCTGGCGCACACCCCGGAGAACGAAGTGATCCGCCTGCACCTGGGCAACGCCTTCGACGTCACCGCAGAGAGGCGGCAGACCGATTACCGCCGGCTGAACGAGGGCAAGGACGAGCCGGAGCGGAGCGAGAGCGCCTGGGCCATCACCGTGAAGAACGCCCGCGAGGAAGCGGTGACCGTGCGCGTGCGCGAGACCCTGCCCGGCGACTGGCAGATCCTCGAGGAGTCGGCCGCGCACACCAAGGAATCGGCCCACGCCGCCGTCTGGAAGGTTCCGGTACCGGCCAGGGGGTCGGCGGAGTTGACCTACCGGGTGCGGGTGCGGCCCTGAGACGGGGCAGTCCGCACCACCGGCCGGAACAGCGAACGGCCCGCGCCAGGTTGGGCGCGGGCCGTTTTTTCATGCGTGGCAGGGATGGTCTCAGGTCCGTTCGCCGAGCGGCACGAACTTGCGCGGCGGCGAGCCGATGTAGATCTGCCGCGGGCGGTAGATCTTGGTTTCCGGGTCCTCGCGCATCTCCCGCCACTGGGCGATCCAACCGGGCAGCCGACCGAGGGCGAACATCACGGTGAACATGTTGGTGGGGATGCCCAGGGCGCGGTAGATGATGCCCGAGTAGAAGTCGATGTTCGGGTAGAGGTTGCGGTCCACGAAGAAGGGGTCGTTGAGCACGATCTCCTCCAGGTTGAGGGCGATCTCGAGCAGCGGGTCCCTGACGTTGAGCAGGGACAGGATCTCGTCGCAGGCCTCCTTGATGATCGTGCCGCGCGGGTCGAAGGTCTTGTAGACGCGGTGGCCGAACCCGGACAGGCGGAAGGGGTCGTTCCGGTCCTTGGCCTTGGCGATGTATTTTTTGTAATCGTTGTTGTCCGCGTGGATGGCCTCGAGCATCTGGATGACCGCCTCGTTGGCGCCGCCGTGCAGCGGCCCCCACAGGGCGTTGATGCCGGCGGAGATGGAGGAGTAGAGGTTGCCGCCGGCGCTGCCCACCAGCCGGACCGCCGAGGTCGAGCAGTTCTGCTCGTGGTCGGCGTGGAGGATGAGCAGTTTGTTGAGCACCGCCACCACCTCGGGCAGGACGATGTAGGGCCGCACCGGCGTGTCGAACATCATGTTGAGGAAGTTGCCGCAGTAGGACAGGTCGTTGCGCGGGTAGACGAGCGGCTGGCCGATGGACTTCTTGTAGGAGAAGGCGGCGATGGTGCGAATCTTGGAGATGAGCCGACTGGCGGTCATGTCGATGTTTTTCAGCGGGTCGTCGCTCATCTCCGGGTAGAAGTTGTGCAGGCTGTTGACCATCACCGACAGGATGGACATGGGCGAGGCGTTGGGCGGGAACTTGTCGAAGAAATGGATCATGTCCTCGTGGATGAGGGCATGTTGTTCGAGCAGGGTACGGAAGCTCTCCAGTTCCTCGCGGTTGGGCAGCTTGTTGTGCAGGAGCAGGTAGGCGACCTCGATGAACAGGCAGCGCGCGGCCAGATCCTCGATGGCGTAGCCCCGGTAGAGGAGCAGCCCCTTGTTGCCGTCCAGGTAGGTGATGGTGCTGCTGCAGGAGGCGGAATTCTTGTAGCCGGTGTCGAACACGGTGTAGCCGGTGTCCTTCAGGAGGCCGCGGATGTCGATGGCCCGGTCGCCCTCCACGCCCTCGAGGATGGGCAACTGGTACCTGCGCCCGTCGATGATCAGTTCCGCTGTCCCGGATTGGTTGGTGTCAGGCATACTGTGGTCCTTTCGCGTTGGAGAATAAGTGCAGGCGCTGCCGCCCGGGTCGATGGTCCCGGGGGTCTGCCGGCGCGTTTCGGGGTGGAGGAATTGGGGTGCGCGGCACCGGCTCTTCAGGTAGACTGGCCGGCACTGGCGGGTGCATACCGGCCCGCGCAGAGCGGCGGAAGGTGTCGGGATGGCCCGGTGGCCGGCCCCGGGGGGCAGCCATGCGATTCATCACTTACCGTATTTGACCGTTAAATTCAACCGCCTGTGTGCGCCGCCCCGGCCCCGCGACCGGGTCGCCGACCGGCCTGCGCCGGATGCAACCCGCGGTCATCAAACAACAATCAGCCGGGAGGAAAACGAACAGCCATGATCGAGGATCTGGACGAGAAAAGGCGGGAAATTCTTGCGGCCATGGACTACGCCGTGGCCGAGGCCGACCGGGCGGCGGCCGAGGACCTGCTTGAGATCTATCGGGAGGACCGGCTCGGCCTGACCCTGCTGCACGCCTTCTACACCTGTCTGCCCGAGGCGCGCGAGGCCTGGGTGCGGGAGATCCGCCTGGTCAACCGGCACCGCGGCATCTTCCTGCTGCTGGCCGAAACCGCGGTGGAAAGCTACTTCTACCTGGTGTCCAGCGAGGGAGTCGAATTCCAGGGCAGCCTGCACGACCGTTACCTCGCCGCCGAACTGCTCGATTTCTTCGGCTACGAGAGCGAGGAGGCCTTTGCCCAGGTCTGTGCCGGGGCTGCGGACCTGCCGGTCTACGAACCGCTCCGGCTCGATGCCGACATCTGCCCGGCCTGCCACGCGGTGGCCGGCGAGGTCCACGAACTGGGCTGCCCGGTGGAGATCTGTCCCTGGTGCGGCGGTCAGCTCATCCATTGCGACTGCCGTTTCGAACGCCTCGGCCTGGATGCGATCACCTCCGAGGAGGAACTGCTCCAGTTCGAGGCCATGCTCGAGGAGCAGGGGCGGATTCCCTATTCCCGCGAACAGCGGCCCGCCTTTGCCGACGACGGTCCCCCGGTGCTCTTCGACTGATCCCCCCACCCGGACGAGACAACGCAAAAGGGCGCGCCATGGGCGCGCCCTTCCTGTTTGCGGGTCTTGCGCCCGTTATTTCCTGACCTCCTGGTTTTCCAGGTAGTGGAACAGGTCCGAGTCCGCCGAGAGGATCAGCGAGGTGTTGTTGGTGATGATGTTGCGGTAGCTCTCCAGGCTCTTCTGGAAGGCGAAGAACTCGGCGTGGCCGGAATAGGCCTGGCCGTATATCCTGGTCGCCTCGGCGTCGGCCGCGCCCCGGATCTCGGTCGCCTCCCGCCTGGCCTTGGAGGTGATCTCCGCCAGTTCCCGGTCCACCCGGCCGAGGATCTCGGCCTTGCGGCCCTCGCCGGTGGAGCGCTTCTCGGCGGCGATCCGCTTGCGCTCGGAGATCATCCGGTCGTACACCTTGAGGCGGACCGACTCGATGTAGTTGACCCGGGTGAACATCACGTCCATGAGTTCGATGCCGTACTGCGGGGTGATTTTCGAGGCGGCCTCGAGCACCATCTGGCTGATCCGGTCGCGGCCGACCTTGGGCGGCACGATCATGTCGCGCGACTGCGCGCTGGCGGCCATGTAGTCCGGGGTCCAGTCGGAACTGCGGATGATCTCGATCAAATCGTTCTTGTTGACCAGGTCACGCACCGTACCGTCGAGGATATCACCCAGCAGGGTCAGGGCCCGCCGTTCGGTGCCCACGGCCTGGAGGAAGCGCAGCGGATCGACGATGCGCCAGCGCGCCGTGTTGTCCATGTAGATGAAGGTCTTGTCGTTGGTCGGGATCTGGTTGGGATCGCCGTCCCAGATGAGGATGCGCTTGTCGAAATACTGCACCTTCTGGATGACCGGCAGCTTGAACTTGAGCCCGGCGGCCATGATCGGCTGGCCCACCGGCCGGCCGAACTGGGTGATGACCGCCTGCTGGCCCTCGCGCAGCACGTAGAAACCGTCCCAGACGGCGACAGCGGCAACGGCGATGACGCCGATGAGAAGAAAGCGGAGGATGTTGTTCATGCGTTCCTGTCGGTAAAATGAGGGGAAAAGTCCGGCCGGCCGCGGTGGCTACTGCGCCGGGGTTTCCGCCGGCGCCGTGATCGGCACCCTGCGGGCCTTGCGGGAAAGGTCGAGCAAGGGCAGGATGTTCTGCTGGCTGCCGTCGACCACGTACACCTGGTCCACCTGGGGCAGGATCTCCTGCATCGCCTCCAGGTAGAGCCGCTGCCGGGTGACCTCCTCGGCCCCCTCGTATTCCTTGACGATGGCCTTGAACCGGTTGGTTTCACCGTTGGCCCGGTTGATGCGCTCGACCGCGTAGCCGCGCGCTTCCTCGACGATCTGCTTGGCGCTGCCGCGCGCCTTGGGGATCACCCGGTTGTAGGTTTCCTCGGCCTCGTTGACCAGCCGCTTCATATCCTGATCGGCAATGTTGACCTCGTTGAAGGCCGGCTTTACCTGTTCGGGCGGGTTGATGTCCAGCAGCTGCAGGGTGAGCACGTTGACGCCGCTCTCCAGGCGGTCGAGCTGTCCCTGCAGCTCCTTGCGGGCGTTGGCCGCGAGGATCTCGCGGTTGCTGAGCACGTAGTCGAAATCCATGTTGCCGACGATCCGCCGGGTGACCGTCTCCGAGGCGTCGCGGACGATCTGGGCGACGTCGCGCACCTTGTAGAGGAACAGGACCGGATCGCTGACCTTGTACTGGACGATCCAGGCCACCTCGATCACGTCCTTGTCACCGGTGAGCATGAGCGCCTCCATGTCGAAGCCCTTGCGGTCATAGGCGGCGCCGGCGGTCGCGGTCCGGGTGCGGAAGCCGAACTCCTCCTTGCGCACGCTTTCCACGTCCACCTTGGTCATCTCCTCGACGTAGGGAATCTTGAAGTGCAGGCCGGGCGTGGTGGTGCGGTGATACTGGCCGAAGCGCAGGACAATGCCCACCTCGCCGGGTTTGATGGTGTAGAAGGCGCCTGCCGCCGCCTGCAGGACGATGAAGGCGGCTACGATGGCCACCACCTTGCCCGGGCCGCTGAACGGCCCGGTCGCGCGTTCCGGGGGCGGTTCGCCCGCGGGGCCCTGGGGCGGTTCTTTTTCCCGGCCGGCGAAGGCATCGCGGATTTTCTGGATGAGCGCGGCGAGCAGGTCTTCCGGCCCGCCGGGCTGTTTTTTCTTGCCCCAGGGAGGCTGTTCGTTCATGGGCATGCAGGGAACTCCGGGAGGTGAACGGATGGACGGGTCGGCGGTTTCCGGTGTCATCGCACGGGAAGGGCGCCGGGCAGTAGGTCAATTGCGCATTAAAGTAGGCACTCTGGCGGACCGCGTCAAACAAGATCGGACTGCGGCGGTCCGTTTCCGGCCGGGCGGGAACCTGTTTCGGGACAGGCGAACAGGGCGCCCGCCCCCGGCCGGCGGGGATTCCGCTCATGGCCGGGTGCAGGCGGGAGGGGCGGGGTGGCGGTGCGGACCGAGTGAGCGTTTCAGCGGTCGAGGTTCAACCCCCAGATCTCCGTGGCGTACTGGCGAATGGTCCGGTCGCTGGAGAACTTGCCCATGCGGGCCACGTTGAGGATGGAGCGCTGCAGCCAGGCGGCCCGGTTGGCGTAGGTTTCGCCGACCAGTCGCTGGCAGTCGAGGTAGGACTCGAGGTCGAGCAGCAGCAGGTAGGGGTCGTTCTCACTGAGCAGGTCGTCGACGATCGGCCGGAACAGGTCCGGGTCGCCGTTGCTGAAGGCGCCGTGGGCGATGACGTCGATGATGCCGTGCACCTCGGCGTTGTTCTCATAGACCTGCCAGGGTTTGCGCGACTTGCACTTCTTCTCGTAGGCCGCCTCCTCGGCGGTCATGCCGAAGATGAAGATGTTCTCGGCCCCCACCTCCTCGCGAATCTCGATGTTGGCGCCATCCAGGGTGCCGATGGTCAGGGCGCCGTTCAGGGCGAACTTCATGTTGCCGGTGCCCGAGGCCTCGGTGCCGGCGGTGGAGATCTGCTCGGACAGGTCGGCGGCCGGGATGATCCGTTCGGCCAGGGACACGCTGTAGTTGGGGATGAACACCACCTTGAGGCGGTCGCCGATGCGCGGGTCGTTGTTGACCACTGCGGCCACGGAGTTGATCAGCTTGATGATCAGCTTGGCGCGCACGTAGGACGGGGCCGCCTTGCCGGCGAAGATGATGGTGCGCGGCACGAACGGCTCGTCCGGGCGGGTGAGCAGTCGCTGGTAGAAATGGATCACATGGAGCACGTTGAGCAGCTGCCGCTTGTACTCGTGGATGCGTTTCACCTGGATGTCGAACAGGGTGTCCGGGTTCACGGTGATATCGCAGGTCTCGCTGATGATCTCGGCCAGCCGCTGTTTGTTACGCCGCTTCACCTCCTGCCAGCGCTGGTGGAAGACCGGGTCGTCGGCGAAGGGTTCGAGGGCGCGGAGCCGGTCCAGGTCCACCACCCAGTCGTAGCCGATCTTTTCGCCGATCAGCTGGGCGAGATCGTCGTTGCACAACAGCAGCCAGCGCCGGGGGGTGATGCCGTTGGTCTTGGAGTTGATCCGGTCCGGATACATCTCGTGAAAATTGCGGAACAGGTAGGTCTTGAGCAGTTCGGAGTGGAGCGCGGCGACCCCGTTGACCGAATGGCTGCCGACAATGGCCAGGTTGGCCATGCGCACCCGTCGCACCGGCCCCTCCTCGATCAGCGACATCTCCTGCAGCATGCGGATGTTGCCCGGGTAACGGTTGGCCACCTCCTCGAGGAAGCGCCGGTTGATCTCGAAGATGATCTCCAGGTGCCGGGGCAGCACCCGGCCGAGCATGTCCACCGGCCAGGTCTCCAGGGCCTCGGGCATGAGGGTGTGGTTGGTGTAACCGAAGGTGCGCACGCACAGATCCCAGGATTGCTCCCAGCCCAACCCCTCGACATCGAGGAAGATGCGCAT